>NZ_JARAVO010000233.1:0-15082 GCF_033792805.1 Streptomyces sp. PA03-1a | reverse complement strand
GAGGAAGGGCGGCCGGCGGAGGAGCTGTACGAGTGCCGCCGGCCCCTCCGCCGGCCGCCCTTCCTCGCCGCCAGGACGACGAGCCCCACTATCGCGCCGAAGACGAGCAATACGACCAACGCGCCCATCGTTCCCACCCCCGCTTTCCGTGCTTTTCGTTGTGCGACGTGATGCCCCCGCGGTCCGCGGCCGAAAGCAAAGTTGAGGAAGTCCAGAGGTTTCCGGGTACGCGAAGGCCCCTGGTCTGCATCGGAACCAGAACCAGGGGCCAAGGGTGGGCGACTGGGCCGTCTAGGGGCCGTGATCTTCAACGTGCGGCGGCCCAAGGACTCGATCAACGGCTCGCCGGGATCGCTCGCGGCTGTTGGGCATCAGGTGCGCGTACACGCGAAGGGTCATCGCCGGGTCGGCGTGTCCCATGTACTCGCTCACGACCTTCACGCTCTCCCCGGAGTCGAGGAGTACCGAGGCGTAGAAGTGCCGGAGGGCGTGCATGCCGTGTTCACGGGCGGAGACGTAGCGCTTCCCTTCCTCCGCCTCCGGGATGAGGCCGATCGAGGCGAGAGCGGGCTTCCAGTCGTGGGCGTTGAAGTTGCTCCGCCACACGATGCCTCCGCCGGCGTTGGTGAACAGCAGGCGAGCTGTCACCTCACCGACGAACGCCCCGTCGAGATCGCCGACATCATCATCCCCGGCGACCGCTACTCACTGAGCTACGAGTTCCGCGTCACCGACGAAGACGATCCGACAACCGACTGAGCTGCACTGTTACGGATTTCTCTACCTCATCAAGGCGCTCCCGCCGCGCAGAGCGCGGCGGCGCGAGGGGTGCCTGAGGAGGCAACCCTCTGTGGCTGGGGCGGTCGGCTCCACGGTTTTACACAGCCACCATGGGGCGAGCCTCGAAGATCGGGACCCACATCGGGCTATTGCGGGCAGGCAGGGAGCCAGCCCGATTCGCGGCCAGCGTACGGGCCCCGATCTCTCGCCCCATGGCAGCTCCCGTGCAAAGCCGCTACGCCAACCTTGACGCCGGGCGAACGGAGGTCACCGGGGAATCTGCTGCCCGGCCTCGGTAAGGACGAGCGTGAGGCGACCCAGCCACTCGAAGTCTTCCGGGTACTCCCAGTTGTCAGCATCGGCCAGCAAGGCTGGAAGGTCGTGCCGTGGGATGGATGGTCCAGGCTGAAGTCCCGGTGTGCCGTCAACGGTGGTCCAGGGGATGCAGCGGGAGACTTCAATCCATCCCTTGTCGATGAGCGGCAGAAGGATTGCCGCAAGCTCGGTGGGACCGGCGGATGCCAACGGTTCATCCAGATCTCCCCGGACGCCCGGCAGGATGTCAATCTCCGTCGCATTGATCATGAATGCGCGCTCTGCTGACGACAGCTCGTCTGTTGCGGGGTAGCTCACCTCGGGATTGTCCCAGTTGCAGAAGAGGCGGCGGCATCGCTAGCTCTCGGGCCGTTGCTGGGCCGTCTACGGGTGGCCAACAGTGACAAACGACGACAGCGGCCGACCGCCGCTCCGCAGGTCAGAAGTTGGGATACAGAAGGAAGCGCAGGTCAGGGATGCGCCGAATCACTTCCAGAAGAACTGACCGGCTCGTCGACTGCGAACCCGCCGGGTGCGTCTAGTGCTTCCCAACCACCCGCCTCCACGCACCACGCGCAGCGAAAAACAGAACGGTGCTGATGACGAGGGCGACGAGGATACTCGGCACGTCGCCGCCGCCCACAGCGCCGTTGATGGCACTGTTGAGGCCGCCGACCGCAAAAACGGAGAGCACGAAGGCCAGGACCGTCCAGAGAGCGCGATTCATGGGCGAACCATAGTGCGTGCCACACGCGTGCCACGTCGGGCGGGGTCGCAGGGGGAGCCACGGGGAACAGCGGCGACGGGACCGCGTTGCCGCAGGTCAGCGTCCGCCCAGGTGAGGCGCAGTCCGCGGCCTCAGTCTTCCAAACTGGCGCTCCCCGCTTCGAGTGCGGCGGCGCTTGCCTGAGCCATTGAGGCTCCGGTTCGCCAACGAGCCCGCAGAACTCCGTCGTTGTCTGGCATGACAGCTGTGAACAGAGGGACACTTTCACCCGCGTACGTGGACAGTAGTACGGCGGCGCGGGCGCTGCGCATACGTGCGGTCAGCTCCGGGAATGCGGTCTCGTCGGCGATGGCGCTGTGGATGCGACCGTCGTTGTCCTGCCAGACGCCTTCGACGAGACCTTCTGCGGGGAGGGCTTCCAGGACGGCATTGATGTCGGAGGACAAGGGCGGCCAGACGGACAGACGGGCCCGGGGAGCCATTCCGGCGCGAACCGTGTCGACGGTGTCGCGGTCGAGGTGGTGCCATCGTGAGGCGCCTTCGAGATACGTCTCTTCCAGGATTCCGGCGCTGCCGTTGGTGACTGCCCTGTGCAGGTCGGCCCAGAAGTCGTCATCGCCGGGCCGCTGGGTGACCTGCTCCTCCTCTTCGGCCTCGAAGGCATACGGGGAGGCGTCCAGGCGTTCTGGGAACAGTCCGAGCTCCCGGGTGTGGGCCAACGCTTCCTCGCAAGGCCGGCTGCTGCTGATGTAGAGGTACTGGTCCCATCCCACATGGACCGCGAACGTGCCTTCGGCCTCCAACCGGCACCAGGCACCGTTGTCGCGCAACATGGCGCGCACCAGCTGCAGCCCGATTTCGAGCGATACTTCTGCCCCGTCATAGAAACCGACAGGGCCAGCAGGGAAGAGCCCGTCCAGCCCAAAGCCGTCCACCGCAGGCTCCACACCGAAGTGCGCGAGGGACGGGACCTGTGGTTCACGTACGGCCAGGTGATCGACACCGGTGTCCCTGGCAAAGGCCGCGACCGCCTAAAGGTAAGACGCCTCGACCTCGCCGTGATCGCTGACGGTGTCCTCACTGCCGGTGTAATGCCCGTGTGCGTCACGGTCGGCGGGGTCGTACTTGGTGACGCGGTAGACGTAGGGGAGCTGCACATTGCCATCTTCCCCCACGGCCGCCGTGCCCCTGGCGTGCCCGATCAGACGGTGAACCGCGGGGAATCACGGTGCCAGCAGGCATGAAGAAGGGGCGCCCCCGTGTCTTGGGGCACCCCTTCTGTCCAGCGCCTTCGCCGGCCTACTGCGGAGAGTGTGGGATTTGAACCCACGGTGACATCGCTGCCACGACGGTTTTCAAGGTCGTTCTCGGGCTTGACGCAGCCATTGAGGCTCCGCCGGCCTCAGGCCTGCAGGTGTGGCCAGCCGTCCTGATTCGAGAATGTCTCGAAGCAGTAGCGCGTGGACCGATCCCACTCCTGCCCGGTTGCCAGTTCGTAGGCCTGATCAGGCACGTAGAGGAGCGACTCGCCGTCGCGCGTAGGGGCGGTGTACGGGGCGAACTGGTCGACGTCGAAGAACACGGACTCCCAGACGGATTGGCCGGCAGCCACCACAGCACAGCGTGCATACAGGAAGCTGTCTGCGGATTGCGGGAGGGGTTCACCGTCTCGCAGCGTCAGGTCGGCGACGGGCAGGCTGCCGAACTTCTCCTGATCCAGACGGTACAACGCCTCGGCCAGGCGCTCTGCGAAGCCTTGGATGTCGGGAACCGGGCGATTACTCAGCTCTGCAGCAAGGCGGCGGCAACCAGCTTCATCAGTCTTACCGCCCAGGGTGTCTATCAATGCCCAGAAGTCAGCCCAGGTCATCATCATGGCCAGAGCGTACGGCCCGGCGATCCTGGGCCGTCTGTGGGCCGTCCGAGGGCAGCCAACGACGACAGACGACGCCAGACGACGACGGCCTCCCCCCTGGTCAGAGGGGGCGCGTTGGGTACCACCGCAGGTGCTCACCCACGAAGCTACGTTGAGGAAGTCCAGAGGTTCGGCGGAGGATGGCGGGCATGACCTCCTCGCGACCCCCGCTCAACCGCGCACTCGCCGAGTTCGGGACCACGATCTTCGCCGAGATGTCCGCCCTCGCCGTCCGCACCGGTGCGATCAACCTCGGCCAGGGCTTCCCGGACACCGACGGCCCCGAGGAGGTGCGCGAGGCCGCCGTGCGCGCGCTGCGCGACGGCCGCGGCAACCAGTACCCGCCCGGGCCCGGTGTGCCCGAACTGCGCCTGGCCGTCGCCGAGCACCAGCTGCGCTTCCACGGGCTCGGCTTCGACCCCGACACCGAGGTGCTGGTCACCGCGGGCGCCACCGAGGCCATCGCGGCCACCATGCTCGGGCTGCTGGAACCGGGCGACGAGGTGATCGCCTTCGAGCCCTTCTACGACTCGTACGCCGCCTGCATCGCCATGTCCGGCGCCCGCCGCGTCCCGCTCACCCTGCGCGCGCCGTCCTTCCGCCCGGACCTGGACGCCCTGCGCGCGGCGGTCACCCCGCGGACCCGGCTGCTGCTGCTCAACAGCCCGCACAACCCGACCGGCATGGTCCTCACCCGGCAGGAGCTGGCGGCGATCGCGGAGCTGGCCGTCGAGCGCGACCTGATCGTGGTCACCGACGAGGTCTACGAGCACCTGACGTACGGCACGGAGCACGTGCCGCTCGCGTCCTTCCCGGGGATGCGCGACCGCACGGTCACCATCTCGAGCGCGGGCAAGACGTTCTCGTTCACGGGCTGGAAGGTCGGCTGGGTGACCGCCGCCCCCGTCCTGGTCGACGCGGTGCGCGCGGCCAAGCAGTACCTGACGTACGTGAGCGCGGGGCCGTTCCAGTACGCCGTGGCCGAGGCGCTCCGGCTGCCGGACGCCTACTACCGGGACTTCCGCGAGGACCTGCGGCGCAAGCGGGACCTGCTCTCCGACGGCCTGGAGGCGGCCGGGTTCCGGGTCTTCCGCCCGGAGGGCACGTACTTCGTGACCACCGACATCCGGCCGCTCGACGAGAAGGACGGCCTGGCGTTCTGCCGGGCGCTGCCCGAGCGCTGCGGGGTGGTGGCGGTGCCCAACGTGATCTTCTACGACGACGCGGAGGAGGGCCGCAGCCTGGTGCGCTTCGCCTTCTGCAAGCGCGAGGACGTGCTGCGCGAGAGCGTGGAGCGGCTGCGCCGGCTCTGAGGCCGTGGGCGGGCCGGGGCCGGTCGGGGCGCGCGTCCGGCCGGGACCGGAGCAGGACAGCCCGCCCGCGCACGCCCGCTCACCGGCGGTCGCGTGGCGGACGGGCTGCCCTCGTGCGGTCCGTGTACGCCCGTGGGGGCGCGCTCAGTCCTCGCCGTCGCCGTCGTCGTCCGTGGACTCCGCGTCCTTCTCCAGCCCGAGGGCCTCGAGGATCCACTTCTCGAACTCGATGGAGGCCCGGACCCAGCTGACGGTGCTGGAGACGAAGTGCTCCAGGCCGACGCCGAGGCCGATCAGCATCTGGGCCTCGCCGATCAGACGGACCGTGCCGTCGTCGTGCGTGTGGGTGTAGACCTTCGGCCACAGGGTGCGGCGGTTCCAGTCGTCGAGCGCCTCGTGCAGCTGAGGCTTGTCCTCGATGCTGTACGGCCGGTCGTAGAAGGTGCGGACCGCGAAGATCTGCTGGTCCTCCTCCCCGCGGAACATGAAGTAGGTGCGGAACTCCTCCCACGGCGCGGCGAGGTCGCCCTCCTCGTCGACGACGTACTTGAGCTCCATCTGCTCCAGCAGCTGCTTGACCAGATCCTGGTCAGGAATGACCACGTTCCCGGCAGGGCCGGGCTGGGGGTCCGGCTGGCCCCCGAAATTCGGAATCGAGGACGGGTCGATGCTCACCTTGCAGTTCCCTTCGTACGGATACACCCATCCTCCCTCACCGCGGGCCGCGCCGTGCAAGCGCGGCCCGCCGTGCCCTGTTCGCGTGCCGTTCCCGGGGTGCCTCAGAGGGTCTTGCCGGTGGTCGCGCCCACCAGCAGCCGGTCGCCGACCCGCTCGACCCGCACCGTGTCGCCGTCCCTGACCTCGCCGGCCAGGATCTCCCTGGCCAGCTGGTCGCCGATGGCGGTCTGCACCAGCCGGCGCAGCGGACGGGCGCCGTAGGCGGGGTCGTTGCCCTCCTCGGCGAGCCAGTCCAGGGCCTCGTCGGTGACGTCGAGGGCGATCCGCCGGTCGCGCAGCCGGGCCGCCAGGCGGTCGGTCTGCAGCCGGGCGATGCGGCGCAGCTCGTCCTTGTTCAGGGCGCTGAAGACCACGATGTCGTCGAGCCGGTTGAGGAACTCGGGCTTGAACGAAGCCCGCACCGTCTCCAGCACGCTCTCCCTCTTCTGCTCGTCGCCGAGCACCGGGTCGACCAGGTACTGGCTGCCGAGGTTGGAGGTGAGGACGAGGATGGTGTTGCGGAAGTCGACCGTACGGCCCTGGCCATCGGTGAGCCGGCCGTCGTCGAGCACCTGGAGCAGGACGTCGAAGACCTCGGGGTGGGCCTTCTCCACCTCGTCCAGCAGCACCACGGAGTACGGGCGGCGACGCACCGCCTCGGTCAGCTGACCGCCCTCCTCGTAGCCGACGTAGCCGGGAGGGGCACCGACCAGGCGGGCGACGGAGTGCTTCTCTCCGTACTCGCTCATGTCGATGCGGACCATGGCCCGCTCGTCGTCGAAGAGGAAGTCCGCCAGCGCCTTGGCCAGCTCGGTCTTGCCGACACCGGTCGGGCCGAGGAAGAGGAAGGAACCGGTCGGGCGGTCGGGGTCGGCGATGCCGGAGCGGGAGCGGCGCACCGCGTCGGACACCGAGCGCACGGCCTCGCCCTGGCCGATCAGGCGCTTGCCGAGCTCCTCCTCCATGCGCAGCAGCTTCTGCGTCTCGCCCTCCATCAGGCGGCCGGCCGGGATGCCGGTCCAGGCGGCGACCACGTCGGCGACGTCGTCCGGGCCGACCTCCTCCTTGACCATGGTGCCCCGCTTGGCCACCTCCTCGGCCTCGGTGGCCTCGGCGAGCTCCGCCTCCAGCTTCGGCTTCTCGCCGTACAGCAGCTTGGACGCGGCCTCGAAGTCGCCGTCGCGCTGGGCGCGCTCGATCCGGGTGGTCAGGTCGTCCAGACGCTCCTTGAGCTCACCGACCCGGTTCAGGCCCTCCTTCTCCTTCTGCCAGCGGGCGGTGAGGCCGCGCAGTTCCTCGTCCTTGTCGGCGAGGTCCTTGCGCAGCTTCTCCAGACGCTGCTTGGAGGCCTCGTCGGTCTCCTTCTCCAGCGCCATCTCCTCCATGCGGAGGCGGTCGACGGAGCGCTGCAGCTCGTCGATCTCGACCGGCGAGGAGTCGATCTCCATGCGCAGCCGCGAGGCGGCCTCGTCGACCAGGTCGATGGCCTTGTCGGGCAGGAAGCGGGCGGTGATGTAGCGGTCGGAGAGGGTCGCGGCCGCGACCAGGGCGGCGTCGGCGATCTGCACCTTGTGGTGCGCCTCGTAGCGTCCCTTGAGACCGCGCAGGATCGCGATGGTGTCCTCGACGCTGGGCTCGGCCACCAGCACCTGCTGGAAGCGGCGCTCCAGGGCCGGGTCCTTCTCGATCCGCTCGCGGTACTCGTCGAGGGTGGTCGCGCCGACCATGCGCAGCTCGCCGCGGGCCAGCATCGGCTTGAGCATGTTGCCCGCGTCCATCGCGGAGTCCCCGCCGGCGCCCGCGCCGACGACGGTGTGCAGCTCGTCGATGAAGGTGATGATCCGGCCGTCGCTGGCCTTGATCTCCGCCAGCACGGCCTTCAGCCGCTCCTCGAACTCGCCGCGGTACTTGGCGCCCGCGACCATCGCGCCCAGGTCCAGGGCGACCAGCCGCTTGTTGCGCAGGCTCTCGGGCACGTCGCCCTTGACGATCCGCTGGGCCAGGCCCTCGACGACGGCCGTCTTGCCGACGCCGGGCTCGCCGATGAGCACCGGGTTGTTCTTGGTGCGCCGGGAGAGCACCTGCACCACGCGCCGGATCTCGTTGTCCCGGCCGATCACCGGGTCGAGCTTGCCCTCGCGGGCCGCCGCGGTGAAGTCCGTGCCGTACTTCTCCAGCGCCTTGTACGTGCCCTCGGGGTCGGGTGTCGTCACGCGCTGACCTCCCCTGATCTGCTCGAAGGCGTCCTGCAGCCTGCTGCCGGTCGCACCGTACTCCTTCAGCAGCCCACCGGCCGCTCCGCCCTTGAGGGCGATGCCGATGAGCAGGTGCTCGGTGGACACGTACGCGTCCCCGAGTTCCTTCGCCCGCCCCGCCGCGTCGGCGATCACGGCGAGCAGTTCGCGGTTCGCCTGCGGCGGCGCCACCGTGCTGCCCTGGACGCTGGGCAGTCCGCCCAGCAGCCGCTCGGCGCCGGAACGCACCGCGGCGGCGTCCGCGCCGGTGGCCGCGAGGACGTCCAGCACGCTGTCGTTCTCCGGCTGCTCCAGCAGCGCCAGCAGCAGGTGCACGGGGGTGAGGTCCGCATGCCCGGCCGAGACCGCCTTGGTGTTGGCGGCGTTCAGGGCCTCGCGGCTCTTGTTGGTCAGCTCGGCGTCCACGTCCGCGTACTCCTCCTTCTGGGTCCTTCCGGAACCGTTTCGGACCTGCCTACTCCAGCGTGAGACAAGTTGAGTCTATTCCACTCAAGTCTGTGAATGCCAGCGACGGGCGCAGAAAGCCCTTGCAGTTCTCCGCATCTCTGCCACGATCAATCCCCAGGGGAGGGGATCCACTGACATGTCCATACGCCACTCCGCAGCCGTGGTCGCCGCTGCCGCCCTCGCATGGGCCACCACCGCCGGCGCCGTTCCGGCACACGCCACCACCGCCGTCACCTGCGGCACCAACGTGTGGAAGGCGTCCTACTACGCCGGCACGACCTTCAACGGCACCCCCAAGAAGACCGTCTGCGACACGAAGATCAGCGAGAACTACGGCTCGGCCGACCCGGCCGGCGTCTCACTGCCCAAGGACAACTTCGGTGTCCGCTGGACGGTGACGAGGAACTTCGGATCGGGCGGCCCGTTCGCTTTCAGCACCACCGCACAGGACGGCATCCGCGTCTACCTCGACGGCAACCGCAAGATCAGCCTCTGGAAGGACGTGAGCAAGACCCAGAAGAAGACGGTCAACCTCACCGTCCCCAAGGGCAGGCACACCATCCGCGTCGACTTCGCCGCCTTCAAGGGCAAGGCCAACGTGACGTTCGGCTACGCGCCCCGCACGTCGGCCTCCGTCGACAAGATCAAGCCACTGGCCCCGGCCGGCCTGCGCGCCACGTACTCCGGCAGCACGGCCAAGGCCGGTCTGACCTGGTCCCCGAACGCCGAGATGGACCTGGCCGGCTACCGCGTCTACCGCAGGCTCGCGACCGCGACCGTCTGGACCAGGATCGGCGGGACCGGCCTGGTGACCTCGCCCCGCTTCGGCGACACCCCGCCGCCCACGGGTGCGAAGTACGTCTACACGCTCACGGCAGTCGACAAGGCGGGCCACGCCTCGGCCGATTCCACCATGATCACGGTCGCCAGCACCGACAGGACCGCTCCGGCCGTACCGACCGGGGTCCTGGCGACGTACTCCGAGTCCACCGGCGCCGTGACGGTGACCTGGGCCGCCGGCAAGGACGGCGACCTGCGGTCCTACCGCGTGTACCGCCGCACCGGCGCCGACGGCGCCTGGGTCCGGCTCGCCCCGGACAGCGCCCCGTCCACCGAGCTGTACCTGAACGACCAGATGCCCGGCGGCACGGCCGGGACGTACTCCTACGCGGTCACCGCGGTCGACGCCTCCGGCAACGAGTCCGCCAGGTCCCAGGCGCCCTCGGTCACCCTGACCGCGGTCTCGGGCCCGCCGGCCG
The DNA here is from genome assembly GCF_033792805.1 of Streptomyces sp. PA03-1a. NCBI lineage: Bacteria > Bacillati > Actinomycetota > Actinomycetes > Kitasatosporales > Streptomycetaceae > Streptomyces > Streptomyces sp. PA03-1a. The sequence goes on along the minus strand of NZ_JARAVO010000233.1, from coordinate 5,354 downwards.
CCGTCACCGGCCTCACCGGCACGGCCGAGAAGTACGGCATCGAACTCGACTGGGACGACAGCACGGCGGCCGACCTCGACCATTACGAGGTCCACACCGGCTCCTGGCAGTTGAACGCCTACACCAGCCAGTGGTACTTCCAGAAGGACACCACGGCCGTGGTCCCCGCCGGCACCACGCACTACCGCCTGGTCAAGCCGCTCGGCAGCCAGCCCGTGAGCTTCCTGGTCGTGGCCGTCGACACCTCGGGCAACGCCACCGCGGACACCGTTGCCGCCATCTTGGACGTCACGCCGATCGACATGGTGGACACCCCCTACCCCGCGCCGGGCACCCTCGCGGTGCGGATGGACAGCGTTTCGGAGACGACCGCGGGCGGGGTGCTCCTGGACTGGCACTGCTCGAACGCTTCCGTGTGCGACCGGATCACCGGCTACAACGTGTACGACTTCGACTACACCACCCGCGCCTTCGTCAAGCTCAACGCCCTACCCCTGCCCACCGTGCCGTCGAGCTGGACCGACACCGCGCCGGCCAGGGGCACGACCCACGTCTACCGGGTGGCCGCCGTCCTCGACGACGGGACGGAGTCCTTCCCGGCGTGGGGCTCCGTCGCCCTGGCGCCGGTGGGGTGACATCCTTCCCGGTATGACGGTCAACCCACGCGAACCGGATCCCGCCTACCTCGCCTTCTGGCGGGAGTACCTGATGAGCACGCTCACGACCCACCGGCCCGACGGCTCCCCGCACGTCGTGCCGGTGGGCGTGACGTACGACCCCGAGGCGGGGCTGGCGCGCGTGATCACCAACAAGGCGAGCCGGAAGGTCGCCCACGTGCTGGCGGCCGGGCCCGAAGGGGCCCGGGTCGCGGTGTGCCAGGTCGACAAGGGGCGGTGGGCGACGCTGGAGGGCGTGGCCCGGATCAACACCGACCCGGACGCCGTCGCCGACGCGGTACGGCGCTACGCCGAGCGCTACGGCCGCACTCCCGCCCCCAACCCGGACCGGGTCGTCGTCGAGATCGCGCTGACCCGCGCCATGGGCCGCGCCTGACCCTCGGCCCGGCCCCGCGGCCCTGTCGATCCCGCCCCCGAAACACCCCTGCATGCTGCATGATTGACGCTCCGGCAGATTCGGTTGGCGTACGGCTACGGGGAGGTGCCCGGCTGTGGCACGGGTTGTGGGAATCGATCTGGGCACGACGTACTGCGCTGTCGCGGTGGCGGACCGGACCGGCACCGCGTCCATTGTCCGCAACCGCGAGGGCGAGAACATCACCCCGTCCGTGGTGATGTTCCAGGGCGACGTCGTCGTCGTCGGCTCGCAGGCCAAACGCTCCGCGGCCACCGCCCCGGACCACGTGGTGCAGTTCGTCAAGCGCTACATGGGCGAGCCCACGCCCGTCTACACCTCGGAGTCCGGCACCCCCTTCCGCCCCGAGGAGATCTCCGCGCTGATCCTCAAGCGGCTCAAGGAGGACGCCGAGATGATGCTCGGCGAGCCCGTCGAGCGCGCCGTGATCACCGTCCCCGCCTACTTCGACGACGCCCGCCGCAAGGCCACCCAGGACGCCGGCCGGATCGCCGGCCTGGAGGTGCTGCGGATCGTCAACGAGCCGACCGCGGCCGCCCTCGCGTACGGGCTCGGCCAGGACGAGGACGAGCGGGTCGGCACCGTCCTCGTCTACGACCTCGGCGGCGGCACCTTCGACGTCACCGTGATGAAGGTCGAGGACGGCGAGTACGACGTCATCGCCACCGACGGGGACCGCAACCTCGGCGGCTTCGACTGGGACGGGGCGCTGATGGAGCACCTCAACGGCGCCTTCATGGCGGCCGGCGGCCCCGACCTCACCGACGACACCGCCGCCCTCGCCGAACTGCGCGACAAGGCGGAGATCGCCAAGCGCACCCTGTCCAACGCCCCGCAGGCCGTCGTCATGCTCTCGGCCGGCGGCCGGCACGAGCAGATCCGCGTCACCCGCGAGAAGTTCGACGAGCTCACCGCCGAACTGCTGGACCGCACCCGCATCCTCACCGAGGGCGTCCTGGAGGAGTCCGGACTCACCTGGGACGACGTCGACAAGGTGCTGCTCGTCGGCGGTTCCACGCGGATGCCGCAGGTCCCGGCCCTGGTGGAGCGGCTGTCCGGGCGGACCGCGGAACGCGGCGTCAGCCAGGACGAGGTGGTGGCCCTGGGGGCCGCGCTGATCGCCCTGGACGCCGAGGTCCGCGCCGAACAGGCCGCCGAGCGCAAGAAGTACATCGGCAGCGGCGCCCACGTGGAGTCCGCCCCCGGCGACGGCCTGGCCCGGCTCACCAAGGGCAGGGTGAAGTCCATCAAGGACGTCACCTCGCAGTCGCTCGGCATGGTCGCCGTCCACGACGACGCCCCCCGCTCACCGGAGTACAACGCGGTGATCATCCCGCACAACACCACGGTCCCCGCGAAGGAGAGCGACACCTTCTACACGGTCCGGGAGCGCCAGTCCGCGCTGCGGGTGCAGGTCACCGAGGGCGAGGGCGAGGACCTGGACTACGTGAAGGTCGTCGGCGAGAGCACCCTGAAGATCCCGCCGTACCCCAAGGGCGCGCCCTTCGAGGTGTACTACGCCTACGACGTGGACGGCATCATCCACGTCGAGGTCAAGGACCTGACCTCGGGCGAGTGGCTCGGCGAGTTCGAGGTCGAGCGCCCGGACAACCTGGGCACCGAGGAGCTCGAGGAACTCAGCGACCGCGTGTCCCGCACCGCGGCCCTCTGACCGGAGCGGGAGCCGACGCCCCATGACCACGACGGACGTGCCCGACTACTACGCCGAGTTCGGGATCGGCACCGCCGACAGCGCCGAGGAGATCGGCAGGAAGCTCGACCGCGAGCACCGCAGCTGGGCGGGGAAGGCGAGCAAGGCCCCCACTGCCGACAAGCGCCGCGAGGCCGAGGACAAGGTGCGGCGCGTGCTGGAGGCCCGCAAGGCGCTCACCGACCCTTCCGCCCGCGCCCTGTACGACCAGCGGCTGGCCCGGTCCCTGAAGAAGGGGCCGGGGCCCCGGGAGCCTGAAGCCGTACAGCCGACCCTCGGCGGCACCGTACGCGACTGGGTGGGCAACGCCGAGCGGAACATCGAGGACGGCGACCTGCAGGCCGCCGAGTACGAGCTCCGCCAGGCCGTGCACCACGACGACCGCAACGCCTACGCCTGGCGGCTGCTGGGCGCCGTCCACCAGGACCTCGGCGCCTACCAGGACGCCCTGCAGGAGCACCGCAGGGCGCTGCAGCTGGACCCGGACGACGCCGCGAACCACTTCCAGATCGGCAACGTCCACACCGCGCTCGGCGACCACCACACGGCCCTGACCTGGTACATGAAGGCCGACGACCTGGCGCCGGGCGACCTCGGGACCGAACTCGCCGTCGGCGACGGCCTGTACGCCTCCTCGCGCTTCGACGAGGCGCTGACCTGGTACGAGAAGGCCCTGGCGCACAGTCCCGGCCACACCGGGCTGCGCAACCAGATCAGCCGCATCTGGTCGCTGCGTGCCGAGGGCTCGATGATCACGCACCCGGTCACCCGGAGGCTGGTCGTCGCCTCCGAGGAGGCCGCCCGGCGCATCCTGCACTGCGTCGACCAGGGCCTGGCCGTCCGCCCGGCCGATCCGGACCTGCTGGGGCGGCTGGAGTTCTACCGGGGGCTCGCCGCCGAGTCCCTGGGCAAGACCTGGCGGTGGCACAAGAGCATGCTCTGGGTCCTCGTCCCGGCCGTCGTGGTGCCGCTCACGCCGGCCAGGCCCTACGCCTGGTTCGTGGCGCTCGCCGCCCTCGCGCTCATCGCGTGGATCGGCTTCCGACCGCGCTGGTGGCACACCCGCGCGTCCCTCCCTCGGCACCTCCTCAACCCGCCGCAGCAGTACTGGAGCCGCGCATGAGCACCCCGCCACCGCTGCCTCCGCAGCCTCCGCAGGTCCCGCCCGTGCCGGTGGTGCCGGTGGTACCACCGGCACCCCTGCCGGAGGTGCCCCCGCAGCCCCCCGCGCCGCCGGAGGTGCCGCAGGTGCCGCCGGAGGGCCCCGCCCCGCAGACCGCGGAGGAGCCCGCGCCCGACCCCCTGGCCGTGGTGGCCGACGCCGTCGACGGCCTGCGCGAGGAAATGGCCGCGCTCGGCGACCAGTTCCGCCGCCGGCTGCTCAACGACCGTGAGGGACGGCGCGGTCTGGACGAACTGCGCGCCGAGCTCGACCACACCCGCAGGGCCGCCGAGGGCCGGCTGGTGCAGCCGCTCCTGTACGACCTCGTCCTCCTCCTGGACCGCATCGACCGCCACCTCGGCGTCGACGGCGGCTTCGGCGACTCGGTCGGCGCAGAGCTGCTGACCCTCCTGGAGAAGTACGGCATGACCCGCATCCCGGTCACCGCCGGGCGCTTCGACCCCGCCCTCCAGGAGGCCGTGGGCACCGTCCCCGCGCCCCGGCCGGAGCTCGCCGGCGACGTCGCGGAGGTCGTACGGCACGGCTACCGCATGGGGGACCGCGTCGTACGCCCCCAGCAGGTCCGCGTGCACGCGCCCGCGTGACCGGAGGAAGCCAAGGAAGCCAAGGACCCGAGGAACCCAGGGAGCCCCGGATTGCCCAGGACCACACAGCTGCGGACGTACACCATCAAGCCGGAGATGCTCGACGCCTGGCTCGGCCTGTGGCACGCCGAGATCGTGCCGCTGCGCCGGGCCCACGGCTTCGAGATCGGCCTGGCCTGGGTGGACCGCGAGCACAGCCAGTTCGTCTGGCTGATCGCCTACGACGGCGAGGACGGCTTCGCCGCGGCCAACGCCCGCTACTGGGACAGCCCCGAACGCGTACGGATGCCGCTGCAGCCCGAGGACTACCTCGTCGGCAGCGAGGTCCGTGACGTCGAACCGGCCTGAGCCGCCGCCCACACCGCGGCCACCGCCCAGACCGGCAGCCACACGGCGGCCACCAGCGCGCCGGCCCCGGCCGCCGCACCCACCACGCCCATCCCCCGGCGCCGGGCCCACACGGAACCGGCGCCGCCCACCACCAGCAGAGCCGCCACCACCGGGACCGGCACCAGGCCCGCGTACCGCGGCACGCCCACGTCCCCGTACGCCGCCACGCCCACGCTCACCAGGACCAGTGCCATGAGCCCGGCGATCCACCACGGCCCCTCGCGCCGCGCCGCCAGCCGCAGCCCGGCCCACATCGCCACGGTCGCCAGCCCCACGTCCAGCCCCTCGGCGCCCCAGTTCGTCCCGAGCGGCATCGCACCGGCCACCATCCCCACGGCCAGCCCCACCACGATCCCTGCTCCGACGCCCTTGTGCGGCATAGGGACCGTCTTCC
>NZ_JARAVO010000232.1:0-15192 GCF_033792805.1 Streptomyces sp. PA03-1a | reverse complement strand
ATCTTGGTCGTGAACCCGTCTACCAGGAGCTTCTTCACGTCCAGACACCACCCCTCCAGCCCAACTACCCACGCACTCCATCAGGTTGGAAAAGGCTCACTGCCTTCAATCCTGGGGGACGCGACGCCACGACGCGGGCCAACCTCCGCGCGCACCACGCACTGCTGCACCGCATCGACGTCGCCGGGTTGCCCTGGTGGCCCGCCGTCGGCGGCGACCCTTCCGGCGCACACGCCGAACCCGGCGCGGCCGTGGTCGGCATGGACGACGCGCAGGCCCGCGCGATGGGCCACCGCTTCGGCCATGACGCCGTCTTCGCCTGGTCGGCCCTCATCATGGCGGCTGCTCTCCTGCGCCGACCCGGAGTACGACACGACCGCCGCCGGCTGGCACGCAGCCCTCCTCCGGCCGCCCGCCCTGCCGGTGGCGCCGTCGCCCGTAGGCTCCGGGCCCTCCCGCCTCAGGTCTGACGACTGTATTCTGCATACCAAAACGCAGAGCTCGGAGGCGACATGGCAGACCTGGACCCCGAGGTAGTCCTGGGCATGATGGCCCAGGCGCCAGACGGCGTAGTGATCATCGACCGTGAAGGACTCATCCGCTACTGGAACCACGGGGCGGAACGGATCTTCGGGTTCCCGGCGGCCGAGGTCGCCGGCCGCAGTCTGGACGTGATCATCCCCGAGCGGCACCAGCAGCGTCACTGGGACGGTTTCGAGAAGTCCATGGCCAGCGGCACCACCAAGTACGGGGACGACGACCTCCTGACCGTCCCCGCGGTGGGCGCCGGCGGCCGGAAGCTGTCGATCGAGTTCAGCGTGGTGCTGCTGAACGGCGCGGACAGGCAACCGGGTTACGTCGGGGCCGTCATCCGGGACGTCACCGAGCGGCGCGCCAAGGAGAAGGAGCTGTACCGCCAAGTGGCGGCCGCCAAGGCGGACCAGACGTCGGTCACCTGACCTCCGCAGCCACGAACGCGAAGCCCCCGTACGGAAGATCGGACGCTGTCGGTCAATTTTCGGGGGTGTGCGTGATGTCGGCCTTCAGGACCCGGTCGGGGGTTCTGAAGCCGTCATCGTTCGGGATGGGTTGTGGATGGTGATGCAGCCGAGCGGACCGAGTGAGGTCCCGGTGAAGACGGTGCGGGTAACTCGGGCCGCGCTTCCGAAAGGGAATCTCGCGACCCGGGTCCAGGACGAGCTGGGACCGCTGCTTCATGACGGGAGCTCGCGGACCCGTTCCCGGCCCGTGGCAGGCCTACCTGGTCACCGAGGTGGCTGGCTCTCGCACTGGTGTTGCAGTTCGCGGACACGTGGGCCGGCGGCAACACGAGCACCCCGTACGCCTGGTCCATCGCCTAAGCCCAGGCAGCGGATTCGGCCCAGCCGGCGGTGGCGGTGGTCATCGAGACGCGGAGGCCCGGCCTACAGAGATCAGCCGGGGCGGCAGCGCGGCGCCGATCGCGAAGGCGGTGATGGAGGAGGCGCTGCGGTTGGAGGCAGAAGCGCGGGACGGCGAGGCGCGGAGGCGATCGCGATGCCCCGCCGCTCAACGAGCGCCGAATACGACGGAACGCCCGGCCGAGAGAACTCGGCCGGGCGTTCCGGACCCCATGTCAGGCGAGTTTGAAGTCGCTTCGAATGACGCCGTATTCGGTCGGCTCCACCCAGCACGTGTCCTGATCTGGCTTCCCGGCTTGAAGTTCCAGTAGGTCGTAGCGTTATTGACCAAAGAAACCTTGACCTCCTCGATGGCCTTGTTGGAGCCGTCGGCCATCAGCACCTTGGCGCCGGGCAGGAAGCTGTCGCAGTCGGCCTTGCCCGAGCCGCCGCTGCCGCTCGTGCCACCGTTGCCGCGGGAGGAGCCGCCGGACTTGCCGCCGCCTCCGCCGCCGCCCTTGCCTGCACTGGGGTGCGAGGAGGACTTGGGTGCAGCCTTGGCCTGGGACTGCTTTTGGGCGGGGTTAATATTCCAGTGTGCTTTCGTGATCAGGATGGTGTTGCCCTCCTGGAGGCCGAACGCCAGGTCGGATTCCCGCCAGCTTCCGGCACTGGTGGCAGCAATGCTCAACGTCATGAACCGACTTGAAGGAAACGTGGCCTTGATCACGGGCGGCAGCCGGGGCATCGGTGCCGCTGTGGCGTTGCGGCTGGCCGAAGAAGGCGCCGACGTCGTCCTGACCTATGAGAACAACGCGGAACGCGCCACCCAGGTGGTGGAGCAGATCAAGGCCAGAGGGCGCCGGGCACTGGCCATCCAAGCCGACAGCGCCATCCCTGAGGCACTCACCGCCGCGGTGGACGAGGCCGTCGCGATGTTCGGCAGACTCGACATCCTGGTCAACAACGCCGGCATCTTCCTCGTTGGCCCGCTCGAAGCCCTGGGGTCGGCAGAGATCGATCGCACCCTGGCAGTGAACGTCCGGGCGCCGTTCGCAGCGTCCCAGGCGGCCGTGCGTCACATGGGCCAGGGCGGCCGCATCATCAGTATCGGCAGCAATGTCGCCGAGCGTGCGGTCTTCCCCGGACTGGCGCTGTACTCGATGAGCAAGACGGCTCTGGTCGGGATGACGAAGGGCCTGGCCCGAGAACTCGGTCCGCGTGGAGTCACCGTCAATCTGGTGCATCCCGGCCCCACCGACACGGATACCAACCCCGCTGACGGGCCGAACGCCGAGATGATCGCCGGCTTCACCGCTGTGGGCCGCTACGCGGAAGCGGCCGAGATCGCGGCCACCGTCGCCCACCTGGCAAGTGCGGACGGCGCGTACATCACCGGAGCCTCGATCCACGTCGACGGCGGCTTCACCGCCTGACACGCGAGCGCCTTCGCAACCACGCTGAGGGCCCAGCCCACAAGAGGGACGGCCACCGCGTGATCATCAGGGGTTGTGTGGACTCCTGAAGATCACGCGGTGGCTGCGAGCCATAGCGTTGACCCTGCCCGCTGGCAGGCGATGTTCGACCAGGTCATGGCCCGGATCGCGGGCAGGTTCGGGCGGATTGAGCCCCGGGCCGCAGCCCGCGCTTACCTGCTCGGGCTGTTGTCGAGCGTCGAACGGAAGAACTGCTGGCAGCTGGCCGAGCAGGCGGGCCTTGCGCGGCCAGGGCCGATGCAGCGCCTGCTGCGCTACGCCCGCTGGGACGCCGATGCGGTCCGCGACGACCTACGTGCCTATGCCGCCGAATACCTCGGCATCGATGGCGGCGTCCTCGTCGTCGACGAAACCGGCTTCCTGAAAAGGGGGGCGGGTCTTCGGCCGGAGTGCAAAGGCAGTACACCGGCACCGCAGGGCGCATCGAGAACGCGCAGATCGGTGTGTTCCTCGCCCCGGCCACCGGCCGGGGACGGGGCCCTGATCGACCGACGGCTCTAGCTTCCCGAACACTCCTGGTCCAATGACCCCGAACGCCGTGACACGGCCGGGATACCCGAGACGGTGCACTTCGCCACCAAGCCCGTCTGGCCCAGGAGATGATCGAGGCTGCGCTGGACGCCGGGATCACTGTCCCCTGGGTGACCGGGGCTTCGCCGTACGGAGACACCGGTGCCCCGCGCGCACGGATCGCGCGGGGCACCCGTGGGTCTGTCCGGGTCAGACGATGATCTTGCCCTCACGCAGCCTGGCGATGTCGTTCGCGTCGTACCCCAGGTCCGCCAGGACCTCGCTGCCGTGCTCGCCGAGCAGCGGGGCACCCTTGATCTCGGGCTTGAAGTTGGAGAACTTGATGGGGCTGCCCACCGTCAGGTAGGTGCCGCGGCCCTTCTGCTCGACCTCGACGATCGTGCCGCTCTTGCGCATGTCCGGGTCCTCGGCGAGCTCCTTCATGCTGAGGACGGGCGCACAGGGCACCTCCCACTTGCGCAGGATGTCGACCGCCTCGTACTTGGTCTTGTCGGCCAGCCACTTCTCGATCTCCGCGAAGATCTCGAAGATGTGCGGCTGCCGCGCCCTGGCGGTCGTGTACTCCGGGTCGTCGACCCACTCGGGCCGGCCGATGGCCTCGGCGGTGCGCTTCCAGTTCTGCTCCTGGACCGTGAAGTAGATGTAGGCGTTGGGGTCGGTCTCCCAGCCCTTGCACTTCAGGATCCAGCCCGGCTGGCCGCCGCCGCCGGCGTTGCCGCCGCGGGGCACCGCGTCGCCGAACTCGCCGTTCGGGTACTGCGGGTACTCCTCCAGGTAGCCGATCTTCTCCAGGCGCTGCTGGTCGCGGAGCTTGACGCGGGTCAGGTTGAGGACGGCGTCCTGCATGGACACCGACACCTTCTGGCCCACTCCGGTCGCGTTACGGTGGATGATCGCCGTCAGGAGGCCGATCAGCAGGTGCATGCCGGTGTTGCTGTCGCCGAGGGCCGAGCCGCTGATGGTCGGCGGGCCGTCCCAGAAGCCGGTGGTGGACGCGGCGCCGCCGGCGGCCTGGGCGACGTTCTCGTAGACCTTGAGGTCGTTCCAGGACGAGTCGTCGTTGAAGCCCTTGACCGAGCCGAAGATCAGGCGGGGGTTGAGCTCGTGGATGTGGTCCCAGCCCAGGCCCATGCGGTCCATGGCGCCCGGCGCGAAGTTCTCGACCAGGATGTCCGCCTCGCGGATCAGCTTCTCCATGACCTCCTTGCCCTCGGGGGTCTTGGTGTTGATGGCCAGCGAGCGCTTGTTGCTGTTGAGCATCGTGAAGTACAGCGCGTCGAGGTCGGGGTCGTCCCGCAGCTGGTTGCGGGTCACGTCGCCGCCCTGGGGACGCTCGACCTTGATCACGTCGGCGCCGAACCAGGCGAGCATCTGGGTGCACGCGGGGCCGGCCTGGACCCCGGTGAAGTCGATCACCTTGATCCCGGCGAGCGGCTTTTCACTCATGGTGGCTTCCTTCTTGTCTGTTCGCGGTGCGCGGGTGGGCGGTACTGGGGAACGGTGCTTCGGGGTGCGGTGCGTCGCCTACGGGGCGGTCACTTCTTGGCCGGCACGATGTTGCCGACGGTGATGCCCTTGGGGTTGAGGTGGGAGATGTGGCCGCTCTCGGTGCCCGCCGAGGGGTCGATCACGCAGTCGATGAGGGCCGGCCCGCCCGAGGCGAGCGCCTCGGTGAGGGCGGCGGTGACCTCGGCGGGGGTGGTCGCGCGGTAGCCCTTGCCGCCGAAGGCCTCGAACATCACGTCGTGGCGGGCCGCGGACATCAGCGTCGTCGGCGACGGGGCCTCGTCGTAGGGGTTGACGTCGTCACCGCGGTAGACACCGCCGTTGTTCATGATGACCGTGACGACGGGCAGCTTGTAGCGGCAGATCGTCTCGATCTCCATGCCGCTGAAGCCGAAGGCGCTGTCGCCCTCCACGGCCACGACCGGCTCCCCGCTCTCGACGGCGGCGGCGATCGCGTAGCCCATGCCGATGCCCATGACGCCCCAGGTGCCGCTGTCGAGGCGGTGCCGCGGCACGTGCATGTCGATGACGTTGCGCGCGATGTCGAGGGCGTTGGCGCCCTCGTTGACGAGGTACGTCTCGGGGCGCTCGCGGATGACGTCGCGTACGGCCTTCAGGGCGCCCATGAACTGCATCGGGTGCGGGTCGGCCTTGAGGCGCTCGGCCATCTTGGCGACGTTCTGCGCCGAGCGCGCCCCCAGTTCCTCCCGCCAGGCGGCGGGGGCCGCGATCTGGCCCGGCTTGCTGCGCTCGATGAGGGCCTCGACGACCGACTCGATGTCACCGACGAGCGGCGCGGCGATGGGCTGGTTGCTGTCCATCTCCTTCGCCTCGATGTCCACCTGGACGAACTTCGCGTCGGGGTTCCACTGCGGTGCCTCGCCGTGGTTGAGCAGCCAGTTCAGGCGGGCGCCGACCAGCATCACCACGTCGGCCTTCTTCAGCGCCAGCGAGCGGGCGGTGGCCGCGGACTGCGGGTGGTCGTCGGGCAGCAGGCCCTTCGCCATCGACATCGGCACGTAGGGGATGCCGGTGGACTCGACGAACTCGCGGATCTGCGTGTCCGCCTGAGCGTAGGCCGCGCCCTTGCCGAGGACGATCAGCGGCCGCTGCGCGCCGGCCAGCAGCTCGATCGCGCGGTCCACCGCCTCGGGGGCGGGCAGCTGGCGCGGTGCCGGGTCGACGAGGCGGCTGAGCGTCTTCGCGCCCTCCCCGGCGTCCATGATGGAGCCGAGCACCGCGGCGGGGATGTCGAGGTAGACGCCGCCGGGGCGCCCGGAGACGGCGGTGCGCAGGGCGCGGGCGATGCCGCGGCCGATGTCCTCGACCCGGCTGATGCGGTACGCGGCCTTGCAGAACGGCTGCGCGGCGGCGAGCTGGTCCATCTCCTCGTAGTCGCCCTGCTTGAGGTCGACGAGGTGGCGCTCGCTGGAGCCGGAGATCTGCACCATCGGGAAGCAGTTGGTGGTGGCGTTGGCGAGCGCCACCAGCCCGTTGAGGAAGCCCGGCGCCGACACCGTCAGGCAGATGCCCGGCTTCTTGGTGAGGTAGCCGGCCGCCGCCGCCGCGTGTCCCGCGTTGCTCTCGTGGCGGAAGCCGATGTAACGGATGCCCTGCGCCTGGGCGAGCCGGGCCAGATCCGTGATCGGGATGCCGACCACCCCGTAGATGGTGTCGACGTCGTTCATCTTGAGCGCATCGACGACCAGGTGGTACCCGTCGGTGAGCTCGGCCGGTGCGTCGGCGTTCGCCGCTGTCTCCAGTGGTGAGGGGGCGGTCATGGTCCGAGGTCCTCCTTGGGCGGGTCATGCGTGCGGCTTCTCCCTTCACCATCCGCAGCCCGCTCCCCCGCGTCCAAGACCTATCGGCGACCAGCCGATAGACGGCGTTTATCGACGCACGCCACAGGGGCGTTGAGGTGGGTTGATAGACCTCCGCTATCGACCGTTCGCCAGTGCGTATTGGACGGGTGCTCCGCGCCCCGCGCAGTCTCGCTGGGGACGGTTCATCAGACATTCCAGGCGCGAGGAGGTGCGGCCATGGCCGTTCCGGCCGCTGCATCGGTGCGCGACCCCGACCGTTACCGGCCGCCCGCGGTCACGGGCCTGACCGATCTCCTCGACCGGCACGCCCGGGGGCGTCCGCAGGCACCGGCGCTGATCGCCGGCGCGGACCGCGCGGAGGTCTCCTACCGCGCCCTGGACGAGCTCGCCGACGCGGTGGCCGCGCGCCTGACCTCGGCGGGGCTGCGCCCCGGGGACCCGGTCGGCCTCGTCGGCGCCAACACCGTGGAGTTCGTCGTGGCGTTGCTGGGCGGGGCGCGGGCCGGGCTGGTGGTGGCCCCCGTGGACCCCGCGCTGCCCGAGCCGCGGATGACGGCCCGGCTGGAGGCGCTGGGGGTGCGGGCGGTCCTGCTGGGCCCGGCCGCGGGCGGCGCCCCGCCGGCGGCCGTGGGGCCCGGTGTCCCGGCCTGGACCCTGCGGGTGGACCTCTCCCCCGCCGGGACGGCGGCGGCCGTGCTCGGAACGGGCGCGGGCGCGCCGGCCGCCGCGCGGGGCGCGTCCGGCGAACTGACCGCGCACGACGCCCTGGTGCTGTTCACCGCGGGGACCACCGACCGGGCGAAGATGGTCCCGCTGACGCACGGCAACGTGGCCGCCTCGGTCCGCGGCGTGTGCGCCGCCTACGAGCTGGTGCCGGGCGACGCGACGGTCGCGGCGATGCCGTTCTTCCACGGGCACGGGCTGTTCGCCACGCTGCTGTCCACGCTGGCGAGCGGGGGCTGCGTGCTGCTGCCCGCGCGCGGGCGGTTCTCGGCGCACACCTTCTGGGACGACATGCGGGCGGCCGGCGCCACGTGGTTCACCGCGGTCCCCACCGTCCACGAGCTCCTCCTGGAGCGGGCGGCGACGGACCTCACGGGCCCGCAGGTGCCGGGCTTGCGGTTCCTGCGCAGTTCCAGCGCGCCCCTCAACACGGCCACCCAGCGGGCGCTGGAGCGCACCCTGGGCGCGCCCCTGCTGTCGGCGTACGGCATGACCGAGTCCGCGCACCAGGCGACGAGCGAGCCGCTGCCGCAGTACGGGTCGCTCAAGCACGGTTCGGTCGGCCGGCCGACCGGGATCGAGCTGCGGGTCCTGGACCCGGACGGGAAGCCGTGCCCGCCCGGCGGCGAGGGCGAGGTGTGGGTGCACGGTCCCACGGTGGCCCGCGGTTACCTGGGCAATCCCGCCGAGACGGCACACGGCTTCGCCGACGGCTGGTTCCGCACCGGCGACCTGGGCGCGCTCGACGAGGACGGCCACCTGTTCCTGACCGGCCGCCTGAAGAACCTGATCATCCGCGGGGGCGAGAAGGTCGTGCCCGAGCACGTCGAGGACGTCCTCGCCGGGTGTCCGGGGGTGGCCGAGGCCGCCGTGTTCGCCGTGCCCGACGCGACGTACGGGCAGCGGGTCGGCGCGGCCGTGGTCCTGGGCGGCGCGGAGGCGCCGGGGGCCGAGGCGCCCGGGGCCGAGGAGATCCGCCGGTACTGCCGCGCCCGGCTGGCCCCGTTCGAGATCCCCGACCGGATCCGGGTCGTCGCCTCGCTCCCGCACACGGCGAAGGGCGGTCTTGACCGGGCGGCGGTGGACGTCCTGTACTCCGAGGGCCCCGTATGGCCCGGGCTCACCTGACGCGGTGCTCCGCGGGCAACGGCTCGTCGAAGAACTCGTCCAGCGACAGACCGGCCGCCGCGGTCATGAACGCCCGCGCCGCGACCGACCCCGGGGTCGCCGCGTGGATCGCGACGGAGACCTGCGCCCTGGCGTCCGGGTCGACGAGGCGCACGGCCCGCATCCGGCCGAGCGGCGGCATCGCGCGCAGCCAGGTGTGCGGGACGATGCTCGCGCACGCGCCGGCGCCCACGCTGGCGTAGAGGGCCGCCACCGAGTCCGTCTCGACCTGCGGGGTCACCACGACCCCGCTCTCGGCGAACGCGTCGTCGATGACCTGGCGGATCCTCATGTCGGGGGTCAGCAGGGCGAGGGGCATCGTGGCCGCGTCCGCCCACTTCATGGTGTCGGTCTGCGGCAGCAGCTGGTCGCTTGAGGCGAGGAGCATGTACCGCTCCTCGTACAGCGGCATCACCTGCAGGTTCTCCCGGTCGTGCGGGGCGAAGTGCGCGATCGCGGCGTCCAGCTCGAACGCGAGGAGCTGGCGGTGGAGTTCGGTGGTCGACAGCCGGGAGCGGACCTGGACCTTGGCCAGCGGATGGGCCGCGCAGAAAGCGGCGACGGGCAGGACCAGGGTGGTGGACGCGGTGGGCTCGGTGCCCAGCCGCAGGGTGCCGGTGATGCCCGACTGGACGGCGGCCACCTCGGCCTTGAAGGCCTCCTGCTCGGCGAGGATGCGTTTGGCCCAGACCACCAGCCGTTCGCCCTCTGGGGTCAGGCCCTGGTAGTTGTGCCCGCGGTTGATCAGCGTGACGTTCAGCTCCCGCTCCAGCTTGGCTATCGCCGCCGAGAGCGCGGGCTGCGAGACGTAGCAGGACTCCGCCGCCCGGGCGAAGTGCCGCTCCCTGGCGACCGCCACGAAGTACTCCAGCTGACGGAACAGCATGAACGACTCCTCTCTGCCTGGGCCGCGGCCGCGCCGGCACTTCCTGCTGGAGTCGCAACGCCGTCGGTGCCGGCGGACCGGCGCTCCCGGGACCGGGAACGTCCCCGGGCGGCCGACGGCGGACGAGCTGGTTGCGGTGTGACCGGGCACAGCCTACCGAGCCGGATCGCGGCCCTCGTTCGTGCCCGCCAAGCCGGTGCGGGCCCCTGCCCGGGGCCCGGTCCCGTCGCCGCCGCGACGGGACCGGGCTCCGGAGGTGCTGCGGCGGTCGTCCGGCGGTGGACCGGCGATCCGCGGGTGTCTCGGGTTCGGATACGCGGGGGACGGGTCAGGCGGGGACGGGTTTGCGCGCGCCGGCCCCGTCCTCCCGGTCCGCGGTGACGCCGCGGGCCAGCAGGTCGGTCGCGGCGTGGACCGCCCGCAGGTTGGGGGCGTCCGCGCCGGAGATGTCGGCCATCTCCACGACGGCCGTCACGATGGCGTCGAGTTCCAGCTGCTTGCCGGCCTCGAGGTCCTGGAGCATCGAGGTCTTGTGGTGTCCCACCCCCTCGGCGCCCCGAAGCCGCTTCTCGATGGAGATGTCGGGGGTGCTGCCGACCCTGGCCGCGATGTCGAGGGTCTCCTCCATGAGCTGGGCGACCAGCCGCCGGGTGTGCGGGTGCTTGCAGATGTCGACCATCGTCGCCCTGGTGAGGGCGCTGATCGGGTTGAAGGCGACGTTGCCCATCAGCTTGATCCAGATGTCGTCGCGCAGGTTGGGCTCCACCGGGCACTTGAGGCCGCCGGCGATCATGGCCTCGCTCAGCTCCGTGCACCGGTCGGAGACACCGCCGCCCGGCTCGCCGATGGAGAACCGGGTGCCCTCCAGGTGCCGGATGACCCCGGGGGCCTCGATGACCGTCGCGGGGTAGACGACGCAGCCGATGGCGCGTTCCGGCGCCAGCACCGCGCTGGTGGCGCCGCCGGGGTCGACCGCCTCGATCCGCCGCCCCTCGTAGGGGCCGGCCAGCTCGTGGAAGTACCACCAGGGAATGCCGTTCTGACCGGCCACCACCGCGGTCTTGTCGTCGAGCAACGGGGAGATCAGCGGTCCTGAGGTCGCGTAGGAGTGTGCCTTCAGGCCCAAGAAGACGTAGTCGACGGGGCCGATCTCCTTGGGGTCGTCCGTGGCGTGGGGCTTGGCCACGAAGTCACCGCGCGGGCTGTTCACCCGGACTCCGTGGGCGCGTATCGCCTGAAGATGCTCACCCCGGGCGATCAGGTGGACGTCCGCGCCACCACGGTGCAGTGCCGCGCCCACGTAAGCGCCGATCGCACCGGCTCCGAGGACTGCGATTTTCACGGCGACTCCTCTCCATTCGAAGGGGGAGTGAATACTGTATGCAGTACTCTCTTGGGATGTACAGTCCCCTCACGCGAAGTCGCGCGCCCGGAACCGAACAGGGTCCCGCCCGGCGCCGCGACGGAGGTCTCCGGCGTCGCCCGGGACCATGAACCGGGTCACACACGCTCCGGACAGGTTGATCGAGCACGCAGCGGGGGAACGCTTCGCCGCACACGCGGTCCCGGGCACGCACGGCCGCACCACGAGGCCGGGGAGCACGCAGTGCGGACGACGGCTCGGCTGACGACGCCGTGGCGTCGGTCAGTAGCGACGGAAAAGGAGAGCGATGTCTGATTCACCCCCACAGCAGATCGGTGTCGTCACCGAGTCCACCGCCGGGGAGACGCGGGTGGCGGCCACACCGGACAGCGTCCGCCGGCTCCTCGGCCTCGGCTACGAGGTCGTCGTGGAGTCCGAGGCCGGAGCGGCCTCCGGCTTCCCCGACGAGGCCTACACCGATGCGGGCGCGCGGATCGGCGACGCCTGGCAGGCGGACGTGGTCCTGAAGGTCAACGCCCCCTCGCACGAGGAGATCGGGAAGCTGCGCGAAGGCGCGACCCTGATCGGGCTGATCGCCCCGGCCCACAGCCCCGACCTGGTCGAGGAGCTGGCGGCACGGCCGATCACCGTGCTGGCGCTGGACGCCGTCCCGCGCATCTCCCGGGCCCAGTCGATGGACGTGCTCAGCTCGATGGCGAACATCGCCGGGTACCGGGCGGTGATCGAGGCGGCCCACGTCTTCGGGCGCTTCTTCACCGGCCAGGTCACCGCGGCCGGCAAGGTGCCGCCGGCGAAGGTCCTGGTGGCCGGCGCGGGCGTGGCGGGTCTGGCCGCGATCGGCGCGGCCGGCAGCCTCGGCGCGGTGGTGCGGGCCACCGACCCGCGGGCCGAGGTCGCCGACCAGGTCCGTTCACTGGGCGGCGAGTTCCTCGCCGTCGAGGTGGAGCAGGAGGCGAGCGGCGACGGCTACGCCAAGGCGACCTCGCAGGCGTACGACCGGCGCGCCGCGGAGATCTACAGCGAGCAGGCCGCGGACGTCGACATCATCATCACCACCGCGCTGATCCCCGGCCGCTCGGCCCCCCGGCTCATCACGGCGGCCGACGTGGCGTCGATGAAGCCCGGCAGCGTCATCGTCGACATGGCCGCCGCGCAGGGCGGCAACGTCGAGGGCACGGTCAGCGGTAAGGCGATCGTCACCGACAACGACGTGACGATCATCGGCTACACCGATCTGGCGGGCCGGCTGCCCGCCCAGGCCTCGCAGTTGTACGGGACCAACCTCGTCAACCTGCTCAAGTTGCTGACGCCGGGCAAGGACGGGCGGCTGACGCTCGACTTCGACGACGTCGTGCAGCGGGCCGTCACGGTGGTGCGGGAGGGCGAGAAGACCTGGCCGCCACCGCCCGTCCAGGTGTCGGCGGCGCCCGCCGGGCAGGCACCGGCGCCGGTGGCGACCGCGCCTGCGCCGAAGGAGCCCCGTCTCTCACCGGCCGCGCGCTACGGTCTGATCGCCTCCGGCATGCTCGCGATGTTCTTGTTGATCGCCTTCTCCCCGGCCCAGCTCGTGGGCAACTTCACGGTGTTCGCGCTGGCCGTCGTCATCGGTTACTACGTGATCGGAAAGGTCCACCACGCCCTGCACACCCCGCTGATGTCGGTCACCAACGCCATCTCGGGGATCGTGGTGGTCGGAGCACTGCTGCAGATAGGCCACGCCGGACCGGCCGTCACCGTGATGTCGGTCGTAGCGATCATGTTGACCACCGTGAACATCTTCGGAGGATTCGCCGTCACCCGCCGTATGCTCGGCATGTTCTCGAAGGGCTGAGGATCGATGAACGCAACCACGGTCGCACAGGCCGCCGACATCGTCGCCGCGCTGCTGTTCATCTTCAGCCTGGCCGGACTCTCGCAACACCGCACCTCCCGCGCCGGAGTGGCGTACGGCATCGGCGGCATGGCGCTGGCGCTGGTCGCCACCGTCGTCGCCGCGGCACAGGACATCCCGGGCACCGCCGTCGTGCTGATCGTCGCCGCCACGGTCGTCGGCGGTGCCATCGGCCTGTGGCGGGCGCGCCGGGTCGAGATGACCCAGATGCCCGAGCTCATCGCCGTCCTGCACAGCCTCGTCGGCCTGGCCGCGGTGCTGGTCGGCTGGAACAGCTACTACGAGGTGGAGGCGCACGGCGCCGCGCAGACCCGGGTCGCCGGCGACCTGCTCGGCATCCACCACGCGGAGGTGTTCATCGGCATCTTCATCGGCGCGGTCACCTTCACCGGATCCATCGTCGCCTACCTGAAGCTGTCAGCGCGGATCAAGTCCCGTCCGCTGACCCTGCCCGGCAAGAACGCCCTCAACCTCGGGGCGCTGGCCGCCTTCGTGGCCCTGACGGTGTGGTTCACGGTGAGCCCGGACCTCGGCCTGATGATCGCCGTCACCGCCCTGGCGCTCGCGCTCGGCTGGCACCTGGTCGTCTCGATCGGCGGCGGTGACATGCCGGTCGTCGTCTCGATGCTCAACAGCTACTCGGGCTGGGCCGCGGCCGCGGCGGGCTTCCTGCTCAACAACAACCTGCTCATCGTCACCGGCGCGCTCGTCGGCTCCTCCGGCGCCTACCTGTCGTACGTCATGTGCAAGGCGATGAACCGGTCCTTCCTCTCGGTGATCGCCGGAGGCTTCGGCGCCCCGGCACCGACGAGCGGCGACGCCGAACAGGGCGAGCACCGCGAGACCTCCGCGGAGGAGACGGCCGAACTCCTGGAGAACGCCACGTCGGTGATCATCACCCCCGGCTACGGCATGGCGGTGGCCCAGGCGCAGCACCCGGTGGCGGAGCTGACCCAGGCGCTGCGGCGGCGCGGGGTCCAGGTCCGCTTCGGCGTCCACCCGGTGGCCGGCCGGCTGCCCGGGCACATGAACGTGCTGCTCGCCGAGGCCCGGGTGCCGTACGACGTCGTGCTGGAGATGGACGAGATCAACGACGACTTCGGCGACACCACGGTGGTGCTGGTGATCGGCGCCAACGACACCGTCAACCCGGCGGCGGAGGAGGACCCGTCCAGCCCCATCGCCGGCATGCCGGTGCTGCGGGTGTGGGAGGCGGAGAACGTGATCGTCTTCAAGCGGTCCATGTCCTCGGGGTACGCGGGGGTGCAGAACCCGCTGTTCTTCCGCGAGAACAGCCGCATGCTCTTCGGCGACGCCAAGGAGAGCGTGGACGCCATCCTGCGCTCGCTGAGCACGCCCGACCCCGCTTCCGCGGCGTCGCGGGGCCTGCGCACCGACCAGCAGCCCGCCCCTGCCTGACGGGTGCTGCACCCACGGCGGTGGGGCGGGGGAAGCGCGGCTTCCCCCGCCCCCGTCCGCCGTGCCGCCGGTGCTCCGCCGCGGGCCTTCGCATGCCGACGGCCGATTTCCGACCAAGCCTTGTCCATCCTGCGGCTGAATTGCATACCGAAATCTGTATTCTTGGCACTGTGCAAAGAACTCAGCCGACAGGGGGGCTCATGCGCGAGAGAAGCACCGCGGCCGCCGTCGTCCGGGTCACCCGGCCGGCACCGTTGCGCCAGGCCGTCTACGAGGCCCTGATCGACCTGATCGTCAACGGCACCCTCAGACCGGGCCAGCACCTGGTCGAGGCCGAACTCGCCGACCACCTCGGCGTCAGCCGCCAGCCGGTGCGCGAGGCGCTGCAACGGCTGCAGACCGACGGCTGGGTCGACCTGCGCCCCGCCCAGGGCGCCTTCGTCCACTCCCCCACGCAGGAGGAGGCCACCCAGCTCCTCAGCGTCCGCGCCGTGCTGGAGACCCACTCCGCGCACGGCGCCGCGCTGCACGCCACGGACGCGGACGTGGCACACCTGTGGGAACTGCAGGACGCCGGCATCGCCGCCCTGGCGGCGGACGACGCCCGCGGGATCGTCGAGGCCAACGCCGCACTGCACGGCTTCATCACCGAGCTGTCCCGCAACCAGGTCCTCGGCGAGCTGATCCTCCAGGTCGACCGGCGGGTGCGCTGGTACTACATGCCCATCGCACGGCCCCGCGGCCGGGACGCCTGGAACGAGCACGCCTCCATCATCGAGGCCATCGCCCTGGGCGACGCGGAGCGTTCCGAGGAACTGATGCGCCGCCACACCCGGAACACCACCGACTTCTACTGCCGGCAGATCGCCGCCGCCGTCGACGCCGGGAGGGCGTGAGGGCCCACGGGAACGCCGGACGGTCCGGGGGCAGGGGGGCACCCGGACCGTCGTCGAGGGGGGAACAGGAGTACGGGGAGCACGGGAGGGA
>NZ_JARAVO010000231.1:0-15334 GCF_033792805.1 Streptomyces sp. PA03-1a | reverse complement strand
TCCCGGCCGCCGTCAGGGTGTCGCGCCAGGCGTGGGATCTGTAGCAGGACCCGTTGTCGGTCAGGACGCGCTCGACCGTGATTCCGGCGGCGGTGAAGAGCGCACTTTCTCGCGATGTCTCGACAGGAGGCCTCCGGCCGCCCCCTCAATCCGGCGGGCGAAGCGTGCTCAGCCTTACGGCGTGCCGGCTTGAGAGGACGTGGTTCCTTCCGGGGACTGCACTGGGCCGGACTGGTCCCAGCCGGGTGTGAGCTCCTCCCGGTGGATGTCTTCGCCGTGGACCTGTTCACCGCAGGTTTCGCAGACCGTATGGGTGACGAGTTCATGGTCTCGGTGAAGGATCCGGCTGGGCGGCGTGGTGACGGCCCAGCGGTCGCCCCAGCCGATCAGCTCGCGGGTGATGGCCCCCAGGTCGCGCCCCGCCTCTGTCAGGTAGTAGCCGCTGTGGTGTGCGTCGTCAGGCAGGGGGCGCCGTTCGAGGATCCCGCTTTCCACCAGCGCCTTCAGGCGTGCTGCCAGGCGGTCCGTGGGGGCGCCGGTGTTCCTGGCGATCTGCCGGAACCGGTGGTTGCCGAGCATGACCTCGCGGATCGCCGGGAGGGCCCATCGGTCGCCGATGGTTTGCAGGGCGGCAGCGAGAGAGCAGGGGCGGCCGGCCATGTCCTGGGGATCGATGCGCGTGGTCACGTCCCTATTGTCGCCCCCGTTGGTTTGATTTCCAAACCACCCTGTGCTTGCCTTGCGGCATGGCTGTGATGCTTCGATTTTCAAAGCACCCTCGTACGGCGGCTGCCGTAGTCCTGGTGGCCGTGTTCATGACCAACCTTGATCTGCTGATCGTCAACGTCGCGCTTCCGGCGATGGGAGAGACGTTCTCCGGGGGCGGCAGGAGCACGAGCCTCGGTGCGCTGTCCTGGGTCCTGAGCGCCTACGCGATCGCTTTCGCCGCCCTGCTGGTGGTGGTCGGGCGCGCCAGTGACCGCATCGGTCAGCGGCCGGTCTTCCTTACCGGGATCGCCGTCTTCACCCTCGCGTCGGTGGGCTGCGCCCTGGCTCCGAACCTCGGGACCCTCATCGTGGCCCGGGTTGTGCAGGCCGTCGGGGCGGCCGCCCAGATTCCCACCTCCCTGGCCCTGCTGCTGGAGACGGTGCCGGCCGAGCGCCGTACCCAGGCAACCCGGGGCTGGGCCGCGGTCGGCGGACTGGCCGCCGCCGCCGGGCCTGTCATCGGCGGCCTGTTGACCGAGGTGGACTGGAGGTGGGTGTTCGCTGTGAACCTGCCCATCGGGATCGCCGCGCTCGTCGCCGGCCGATCGGTCCTGCCGAAGCCGGACGTCCGCGAGGCCGGCCCGCTGCCCGACCTCCTCGGCGCCCTGCTGGTCATCATCTCGGTCGCGACGCTGTCCGGGGCCCTGGTGCAGGCTCCCGACTGGGGCTGGACGAGCGGCAGGACACTGCTGCTCCTGGCCGTTGCCGTGATCAGCGGCACCGTGTTCGTCCTCAGGTCCCTGGGGCACCCCCGGCCGTTGTTCGAGCTCGACCTGCTGCGACTGCCGCGCTTCGGCGCGGCGAACGCGGGCAGCCTCGTGTTCGGCGTCGCCTTCGCGATCATGCTGCTGTCGAACGTGCTGTGGTGCCAGGAAGTCTGGCACTGGAGCGCGCTGCACACCGGTCTCGCCCTGGCCCCAGGCCCCGCCCTCGTGCCGGTCGTCACCCTCCTGACCGCTCGCGCCGCACAGCGCTTCGGGCACGGTCCACTGGTTGCGACGGGAGGGCTGCTATTCGCCGGCGGCATGGTGTGGTTCGCACGCTTCGCGTCCGTCACGCCCAACTATTGGCGCGACATGCTGCCCAGCCAGTTGCTGACCGGTACGGGTGTCGGTCTGGCCCTGGGCACCTTGGTGGCCGCCGGTGTGCACGCCGTACCGGGGCACCGTGCGGCGACCGGGTCGGCACTGGTCAACTCCGTACGACAGATCTCGACCTCGGTCGGCGTCGCGGTCCTGGTCGCGGTGGTCGGCTCCCACGTCGGTGCCGCCTCACTTCACGACTTCCGGATCGTCTGGTGCGTAGCCGCCGTTCTGGGCCTGACCACGTCGGTGTTCGGCGTGCACCTCAGCCGCGGCGGCAGCACGGCCCGAATGGCAGTCGCCGCATCCACGTAGGTCGAGGCGGTAGCGCACGCTCTGCCGGATGCGTTCAGACCGCCGCTTTTCCCCGTCCGGCGGTGGGGGCTGTTCCGGCGGTCAGGCACAAGGCTTCAGAGGGACCTCCAGACGATACGTCGGCCGGAATCGACGAGGCTCCGCCGCGCCTGCAGGCTTGACTGACGGCGCGGAAGGCCTTCAACGGCCAAGCTACCGCCGGTAGGTCGGCTGGGAGACGAAGAGGGTGGCGGCGATACCGACGATGGTCACCGACCCGGCCCCTGCAATTAATTACAGGAGATTTACGTGAACGAACTGCTCACCGCGGCAATCGAAGCCCACGGCGGAAAGACACGCTGGCGTGATCTGACCCGGGCGCGAGCCACCCTTGTCAGCGGAGGACTCCTGTTCGCCGCCAAGGGCCTGCCGCAGGATCCCGAGCCGCGAGAGATGACCGTGCTGCTCCATGAGGAGCGTGCCTCGGTCCGACCCTTCGGCGCCCCCGACCAGAAGACCGACTTCACACCCGGACGCGTGAGCATCGACAAGCTTGACGGGCGGGTGGTGGCCGCTCGCGAGGACCCCCGGTCGTCCTTCAGCGGCCACACCCTCGACACCCCCTGGGACCCGCTGGACCGCGCCTACTTCAACGGCTACGCACTGTGGACCTACCTCACCACACCGTTCCTGCTGGCCATGCCCGGCTTCACCGTCACCGGGATCGACCCTTGGCGTGAGGGAAACGAACTGTGGCGTGGACTGCGCGCCGCCTTCCCGCCCGGGATCGCCAGCCACAGCACGCACCAGGACTTCTACTTCGGCCCCGATCATCTGCTCCGCCGACACGACTACCACGTCGATGTGGCCGGCGGATTCGCCGCCGCGCAGTACGTGTACGACTACGTGGAAGCGGAGGGCATCATCCTTCCCACCAAACGCCGGGCCTACCGCCGCGACGCCGCCGGTCACCGCATCCGCGAGGAGGTCATGGTTTCGATTGACCTCAGCGACATCCACTTCAGCTGACGCTCGACGGAAGTGAGGCCGGGCCGTCGAGCTGGAGACCGACAAGCGGTGGTCGAAGAGGGGTCAGCGTGCCCGCCGTCGGCAGTGCGATCAGCAGTCGAGCCCGGTCTTCGGCCTCACCTGGCGAAAGTCTTCGCTGCCCATTCGCCTTGATCTTTGCGTCGCCGGGGCCGCCCTCGGGAACCGGCGGCTCATTCGGTTCGGCTTCTTGCTGGTCCCTCGCGGTCTTGGATTCACTCCGTGTCAGCGTCGCGGGCACCGGCTTCTACTTGTGCGCCGCGCCCGGTACCTGCGACTGCGGCCCGACCATCGAGTCCTCGGTCTCCGGCGCCTCCTGCCCGGCCATGCCCGTCGCCTTGGGTGTCTGTGCCTCGGCTTGATCCTGGACCGTCTGGGCTTGCTTCGCCCCCGGCCGCTGCACATAACTCGCCGAGATCGGGTAGTCCAGCCCCACCGCGACCCCAGCAGCAGCCGGAACACGATCAGCGACGAGATGTCCCACGCGAACGCGCACGCCACCGAGGACACCACGAACAACCACAGCTCGACCTTGAAGACCCGGCTCCGCCCGATCCGGTCGCCCAACGGCCCCAGCAGCGCTGCCCCGAACACCGCCCCCACGATCGCCGCCGCCGACAGCAGCCCACGCTGTGCCGCACTGCCCCCGAAATTTCGCGATCAAGGGTTCGCCACCGCGATGATGAAGAAGTCGACCCGTCGAGCAAGATCCCCAGCCCCGCCTGCAGCCAGAACCTCATGTGCAGCCGCGACATCGCCGCACCGTCCAGTGCCGCCCCCAGGGGCTGCGACGTACCGGAAGAACCGTTGGTCACCACGCACACGGAGTCAAAGCAACGGCTCGCGGCGGATCACCCGCCGCGCCAAACGGCCCCTGATCGCCACCCGCGGACACTTGGGGTCCCGCAACCTTTACGGTTCGCCGGTGGTGCGTGGCGAACTCGGAGAGCGGGATGGAGCTCACAGAGTACGGCGGACTGGCGCCCGCTGGCTCGGCCCTCTCGGTGCCGTGTCTATCCTTCCTTTCTTGCGCTGGTGACCGACGGCCCGGTCTCGGCAGCGGACCCCGCCAGCCGCGAAACGGCACGCGGCGTACGGCGTTCCGCCGTGGCAAGCCGCACTACACGCCCACGCCGACCGGGCGCCCGCAGTCGTTGAGAGCCTCTGACCGGTCCGCTGCAGGTTGCCGGCTGCTCCTAGCGTGCCATCGCGCGTCGAACGTCTCATGCGCGAGCCGAGGATCACCGGCGCCGTCCGCGGCAAGAAGGTGATCAGCACGATCCCTGACCCGACCGCGCCACGGGCACCGGACCTGGTCGACCGCGACTTCGTCGCCGCGGCCCCCAACCGGTGCTGGGCCGCCGACTTCACGCACGTAGCCACGTTCTCGGGCGTCGTCTACGTCGCCTTCGTCGTGGACACCTTCTCCCGCCGGATCGTCGGCTGGTCCGCCTCGACCACCCAGCAGACCCGGCTCGTCCTGGACGCCCTGGACATGGGACTGTGGCAACGCGACCGCGACCAATACCCGCCCCTGCTTGGGGAGTTGGTCCACCAATCGGACGCGGGCTCGCAATATACGTCCTTCACGCTGGCCGAGCACTTGGAGAAGGCCTGCATCGCCGCCTCGATCGGATGGTTCTCATCGTCACTGCCGCCGGCGCGCAGGACACCAACGGGGGAAATAGGTGGTTGTCGAACACCTGGTGACGTGCGGTCGTCGGTGCGCTGCTGGGCGGCGTCGCGCGGCACTACGACGGCGGCTGTCCGATGATCGGACGCCCCTTGGACGGGTTGCGGACTCCGGCGTTTGTCACCATTAATTGAGGTTCGTCCGTGGCGTAATAGCGACTTGTCGCTTTGTGGACACCGGAAAGTGCTGACCTGCGCCTTTTTCGACATCACGCTGTCACCTCATGAGATACATGAACGACAGGTGGCGCCCCGGGGGCCGGCGTCCCGGGTCGCGGCGTGCCGCGGCCACCACGGCCCTCTTGGCGCTGCTGGCCGGCCTGGCCGCCGCTCCCGCCGCGGCACGGGACCTCGCCGCGGACACCGCACGGAGCGGCACGGGCGCGCAGGGCGGGGCGACCTCGACCCGGACGCCGTTCGTCGCCCGGCACCAGGTCACCTTGATCACGGGCGACCGCGTCACGCTGGAGACGGACCGCTCGGGCAAGCAGAGTGTGTCGGTCGAGCCCGCCGAAGGTCGCGAGCGGCTCACGTTCCTCAAGCGCCAGGACGGCTCGGACTGGACGGTTATACCGGTCGACGCCCTCCCCCTGCTCGCGACGGGCCGTCTCGACAAGGCGCTGTTCAACGTCTCGGCCCTGGTCCAGGGGAAGTACGCCGAGCGGTCCAGCCTGCCGCTGATCGTCCAGTACGCGGGTGACGCGGGCACCGCACAGCGCCGGCTCACCGCCGCCGGGGCCGACAAGGTCCGCCCCATCTCCGGAACCCCCTTCGCGACTCTCGCCGAACAGCGCGAGGACGCTGGGGGGTTTTGGCAGGGCATCGCTCCCGCCGAGGCGGGTGCCACTTCCTTCGGCGCGGGCGTCCGCCGGATCTGGCTCGACGGTCACTCCAAGGTCCAGCTCGACAGGACGGTGCCGCGCATCGGAGCCCCCCACGCCTGGGAGAAGGGCTACACCGGCGCCGGTGTCAAGGTGGCCGTCCTCGACACCGGCTACGACCCGAACCACCCGGACCTCAAGGGTCTCGTCGCGGAGTCGGCGAACTTCACCAGCGAGCCGAACACCGACGACCTGAACGGCCACGGCACTCACGTGACCTCGACGGTCGCCGGTTCCGGTGCGGCCTCCGGCGGCAAATACAAGGGCGTGGCACCGGGCGCGCAGATCCTGTTCGGCAAGGTCTGCACCGCGGACGGCAACTGCGACAACTCCGCCATCGTCGAGGGTCTGGCCTGGGCCGCTCAGCACGGCGCCAAGGTGATCAGCCTCAGCCTGGGCGATACGGACACCCCGGAGACCGACGCCCTCGAGGCCATGGTCGACACCGTCACCCGTGATTACGGCACCCTGGTCGTGGCCGCGGCCGGCAACAACGGCTCTGGCAGCAGGGTCTCCTCGCCGGCCTCCGCCGGCGGGGCGCTGGCCGTCGGCGCCGCCGAGGACGACGACGACCTCGCCGTCTTCAGCTCGGTCGGTCCGCGGACGGGCGACTCCGGCCTCAAGCCGGACCTCATCGCCCCCGGCGTCGGCGTCGTCGCCGCCAGGGCGGGCGGCACCACCGAGGACGACGGCTACATCGCGATGAGCGGTACGTCCATGGCCACGCCGCATGTGGCCGGAGCCGCCGCCATCCTCTTCCAGGAGCACCCCGCCTGGACGGCCGACCAGGTCAAGCGCCAGCTGATGCAGTCGGCGACCGGTGCCAAGGAGCACGGCGCATACTTCCAGGGCGCCGGGCGCGTCGACGTCGCGCGGGCGGTGGACCAGGAGGTCACCGCCGACGCCGCCGGACTGGACTTCGGGCTGATCCGCTGGACCGACGGTGCGCGGCCGCCGGTGACCAAGACGATCACCTACCGCAACCCGGGCACGGAGCCGGTCACCCTCCAGCTCAAGCAGAACGCGAGCAGCGGGAAGAAGGACGTGCCTGCCCCCGAGGGCCTTTTCCGCCTCAGCGCCGACACGGTCACCGTGCCCGCGCACGGAACGGCGGACGTCACCCTCACCGCGACCCCGGAGGCCACCACGCTCTACGCCGCGTACAGCGGCGTGGTGAGCGCGGCCACCGCGGACGGGCAGGTCTCGGTGCGCGTCCCGTTCGGCATGGACCTCGAGCAGCCCTCCTATGACCTGCGCATCGACCTGAAGAGCCGCACGGGCACGGCCCCCGACATCGCCTACCTGCTCGTCCAATCGGCCGACGGCAAGGCCTACGAGGTGGAAGCACTCGGCAAGAACAGCACCGTGGTGCGGCTGCCGAAGGACACCTACTCGGTGAGCGGCTTCTTCTTCGACGCGTCCTTCACCGAGGGCATCATCGTCGGCGTGCCGAAGGTCGTGATGACCGCCGACCGGCAGGTCGCCATCGACGCCCGGAAGGCGAAGCCCGTCACCGTCTCGGCACCGAGCCGCGCCGCGCGCATCATCTCGGCCGAGATCGGCACCATCAGCCTGCACGACGAGCTGCTCTCCGTCACCATGAGCAACGCGATCGGCACCGACCACATCGAGGGCGTGTACGCGACGCCGACGGCGCAGTACAGGGACTCGAAGTTCACCTACCTCGTCAACACCGTCTGGGGCGACCCGGCCGGCGCGGACGGCAACCCCTCGTCGGTCTACTACCTCACCCGGCCGGTGCACGGCGCCATCCCGGCCAATCCCAGCTACAACCCCCGCACGTCGGAGCTGGCCAGGGTGAACACCACGTTCGCCGCCACCGCGCCGGGAGCCCCCGCCTTCCGCTTCGTCTACACGGATGTCGACGACCTGCGTATCGGCTGGCACATGATGAAGGGCGTTCCGGTTCCGAGCCAGCGGGTCGACTACTTCTCGGCGGCCGACGGCCTGCTCTGGCAGACCGCCTTCGACCAGTTCGACTTCCTCGCTCCGGACAGCCCGAACGGGCAGATGTACATCAGCACCCGGCACGGCTACAAGGCCGGAGCGACGGTCGAGGAGCGCTGGAACCAGGGCGTACAGGCCATGGGGTTCGCTCCCGAGGGGATGAACTCCTTCCGTGAGGGAGACACAATCCAGTACTCCATCCAGGACTCCGCCAACGGGAATCTCGACCTGCTGGCGGGAACAACGACCGCCAGCCGGCCCACGGCGCAGCTGAGGCGCAACGGTGAACTGGTCTCGGAATGGTGGGGTTATGCCCCGGTACCGGCCGATGCCACCCCCGCCGACTACCAGCTGAACCTCGAGGTGCAGCGCGACCGCAACCCCGTCTCCTCCATCTCCTCCGACGTGCGGGCGGAGTGGCGGTTCCGGTCGCAGACCACGACGACACGCCAGGCTCTGCCGCTGTACGCGGTACGCATGTCGCCGGAGCTGGACGAGTGGAACCGGGCCAGGGCCGGACGCGAGCTCGACATCCCGCTCCTGATCCAGCGAGCGCCCGGCGCCGCCGAGTCACCGATCCGCACCTTCACCACCGAGGTCTCGTACGACGAGGGCAAGACCTGGCAAGCGGCCGAGGTCCACGGCTCCGGCATGCAGCGCACCGTGACCGTGGACAGCCCGCGCCAGGCCGCCGGCGGAGCCGTCAGCCTGCGCACCTACGTCAAGGACGCCGCTGGCAATTCCTTCAAGCAGACCGTCATCAAGGCCTACCTGCTGAAGTAGCCGCCGACGGCAGCGAGGGGCCCGCCGGACACTTCGATGCCGTCGGTCAACTCGGGCCCTGGCGCTTCGCCCCGTTGATCTACCGGTCGGCGGGGCGAAGTGCTGCGAAGGCTGCTGCAGGGTGCGGGCCCGTCGTGCGTGGGTGAGATGGCGTGGCGCGCAGGCTGCGAGGGCTGCCGAGTCACTCCCAGCGGACCCGGCGAAAGCACTTCGAGTGTCAGCGGTGATCGCCAGCAGTAGCAGAAGCCGGGGCGGACCTGATCATGCCGAGTAGCCCGCGCTGTGGAGAGCAGGATGAGCACTCCGATCTGACTGTGCAGATCCACAGTCCGGGCAGGTACCCAAGGGTTGCCGTCACCCTGGCCTGGCGTAGCTGTTCTTCACTGGTGGTGTCCGAGCTAGCGGCGAGTTCTGACAGGCTGGGCGCCTTGTGCATCAGGGCCAAGACCACGGTCGCACCAAGGGCCCGGGCGGCGCCGAGCAGCGCGCCGGCTGCCGATGACGCGCTGACGATGATGGCTGCCACGAGTGTCAGCGTAATCAGGAGAAGGAGCATATGGGCTTGATTCGCTTTGACGGACACCTGAGATCAGGGGCTTCCGCCTCGGAAGGAAGATGTTTGTCATGGAGAGCATGGGGAAAAAGAAGCCGCGTCCTCGCCGCTCGTTCACGCCGGAGTTCAAGGCCGAGATCGTTGAGCTGTGCCGACGCGGTGATCGCTCAGTCGGTCAGGTCGCCAAGGACTTCGATCTGACCGTGACCGCGGTGCGCGACTGGGTGAAGCAGGCCGAGGTCGACGCCGGCGAGCGGGACGGCCTGACCAGCGACGAACGCGAGGAGCTGGCCCGGCTGCGGCGGGAGAACCGCCGTCTTCGGGAGGACGTAGAGGTCCTCAAGCGGGCCACGGCTTTCTTCGCGACGGAGAGCCGATAACGGTGCACCCGTTCATCGAGGCGGAGAAGCAGGCAGGGCACAGTGTCAAACGAGCATGTGAGCTGCTGAAGGTCTCCCGAGCCGCCTTCTACTCCAGCCGCACCGCCATCCCCGGCCCGCGCATGGTTCGCGACGCGGAACTGACCGAGAAGATCACCGAGGTCCACGCGGTCTCGCGCGGCAGCTATTGAGCGCCGCGCGTCCATGCCGTGCTCCGGCGTGAGGGCATCGCCTCGGCGACACCGCACCACGATCCCGGACCCGCGCGCGGCCGCCCGCCCCGACCTGGTCCTGCGCGACTTCCAGCCCGACCCGGCCACGCTCGATACGCGGTGGTGCGGCGACATCACGTACGTCCCGACCGAGGAGGGCTGGCTCTATCTGGCCACCGTCATCGACATCGCCTCCCGCCGGGTCGTCGGCTGGGCCACCGCGGACCACCTGCGGACGAACTGGTCGCCGACGCCCTCAAGGCGGCCTGTCGATCGGCGACCAGCCGTGGCCCAGCCGAGCTGCTGCCCGCCAAGCAATCTTTGAGTGGATCGAAGGGTGGTACAACACACGCAGGCTGCACAGCAGCCTTGGCTACCGCAGTCCCGCCGAGTTCGAGACCGTCCTCGCAGCGTGACCACCACACCGATGGTGTCCGTCAAAGCGGAGCAAGCTCAGAATCAGCCGACGACTTCGCGGCGATCCCCGAGATCCTGGAAGCGCATGTCATCGCCGGAAGCGCCTCGGTCCTGGTGAAGGTCAGGGCTGCGACGACCGAGCAGTTGCAGGATGTACTGCGCCGCATCTATGCGATCGCCGGGGTCAGCGGGACGGAGGTGCCGATGGCAGCAGCCGACCAGCCGGCGTCTTCCGACACCGGGCTCGGGTCCCAGGCCGTCCGGCCCCCACGCTCCAGCGCCGACGGCTTTTCGTCCGCATGGGCCGGTGCGGGCGGGAATCGGCTGGTCGGGTGGAGTTCAGGCGTAGGCGTCCTCGATAGTGACTCGTCGCACTGTGCGCAGCGTCGATTGGAGACTGTCCAGATCGGTCGAGCCGAGAGCGAGGCGGAGCGCCTGTGGTGTGTGCTTCGAGGTGGTGAAGGGCTCCGCTGTGCTTACCGAGATGTGCTGACGCGCAAGGGTGGCGGTCAGGCGATCGGCGCGCGCGTCGTCGGGCAGGGTCAGCCATGTGAAGTAGGACGAGGGGTGGCTGATGAGTGGTAGGCCCGCCAGTTCTTGTCTGGCGAGTGCCTGGCGGGCCTTGGCGTCGTCTCGTTTCTGCGCTTCCAAGTGGTCCACCGTGCCGTCCTCGAGCCAGCGGCAGGCAATCGCGGTGGTGAGGGCCGGGGTGTTCCATGTGGTCGCCCGAATCGCGCGTTCGAGCGACGGCACCCTGGACGGCGGGGCGACGACGAAGCCGACCCGGAGGCCGGTGGCGACGCTTTTGGACAGTCCCGAGACGTAGACGGTGATGTCCGGTGCACTTGCAGCCAGGGGCGGTGGAGGGTCCTCTACCAGGTAGGCGTAAGCGGCGTCTTCGATGATGAGCGGACCGTGCTGCCGAGCGATCTCGATCAGGCGGGTGCGGTCAGTTGCCGACATCACCCACCCCAGAGGGTTGTGCAAGGTTGGCATGGTGTAAATAGCGCGCACAGGGCGGATCACGCACAGCCTCTCGAAGGCATCGAGATCCGGCCCGTTGGTCGTTGTGGGTATGGGCTCCAGGTCGAGATGAAAGGCATGCGCGAGCACCTTGAAACCCGGGTAGGTGAGTGCGTCGACCGCGACGACGTCGCCGGCGTTGAGCGCGGCCAAGACGGTGATGGCCAGGCCGTGCTGCGCACCGTTGACGATGAGGATCCGATCCGCGTCAGGAGTGACTCCTCGACGTCTCAGGTGCCGAGCGATCGAGGCTCTGTCCTGGGGACGTCCTCGATGTGGTTGGTAGCGCAGCAGCGAGTCGAGTTCACCAGAGGTGGCCACCTCTCGCAGAGTCTGCCGTAGGAGATCGGCCTGGCCGGGCAGCGATGGATAGTTGAAGTTGAGATCGACCGCATCCGTGGCGACGACTTGCAGATCGATGCCGTGACCGGCGGGAACCGCGATGTCACGCACGAACGTGCCGCGGCCCTGTTCCCGGCTCACCAAGCCCATCGCTTCCAGCTCGGCGTACACCCGAGTCGCGGTCACCACGGCGATGCCCTCGCGGGCGGCGAGCCCGCGGTGTGTCGGCAGCCGCTCGCCTGCGGCGAGCCGGCCTGTCCGGATGTCGGATGCGAGCGCGTCGACCAGGATCTTGTACCGCGAAGCTGCCATACACCCAATTGTATCCATGACAATTCTTTGACTGTCCTGTTCACGGGCTCTTACCGTCAAGACCCACTCATCCGGAAGGACGGCCGCCATGCACATCGCCATCCTCACCTTCGAGGGCTACAACGAGCTCGACTCCCTGATCGCCCTCGGCGTGCTCAACCGCATCAAGACCGCCGACTGGCGCGTCACCATCGCCACCCCCAGCCCCAAGGTGACGTCGAGGAACGGGGTGGTCATCGAACAGATGTCCACCCTTGAGGAGGCGTGCGCCGCTGACGCGGTCATCGTCGGCAGTGGCATCGCTACCCGCGAGGTCGTCGAAGACCAGGCGATCATGAAGATCCTGCGCGGCCTGGACCCCTCGCGCCAACTCATCGCCGCGCAGTGCTCCGGCGCGCTCGTGCTGGCCAAGCTCGGCCTGCTCAACGACATCCCCGCCTGCACCGACCTGACCACCAAGCCCTGGGTCATCGCCGCCGGCGTCGAGGTGCTCAACCAGCCCTTCTACGCCAAGGACAACATCGCCACCGCCGGTGGCTGCCTCGCCTCGCACTACCTCGCCTCCTGGATCATCGCCCGCCTCAAGGGCAACGACGCCGCTGAAAGCGCACTGCACTATGTCGCCCCGGTCGGCGAGAAGGAGGAATACATCGAGCGCGCGTGGCGCAACATCACCCCCTACTTGCCCGCTCCCGCACCGGCCCTCGTCTGAAACGACCAGTCGCAAGCAGTGACCGACCAGGAACTCACGCCCCTGGCAGCCTGGCTGGTCATTCGCAGCCCGACTGAATCGCTCCGGGTTCGGTGCAGAGCGCTGAACCTTGGAAGGATGCGCTCATGCCGGCGCAGAGGAAGTACCCAGCGGAGCTGATCGAGCGGGCCGTGCGGATGGTCGCCGAGAAGCAGAGGCAATCCCCGGGGCGGTCGGGGATCATCCGGGAGGTCGGAGATCTTCTCGGGATTCATCCCGAGGCCCTGCGGCACTGGGTGAAGAAGGCCGAGGCCCAGGCCGATCCGCAGGCGGCTGCCGCCCAGCAGGAGCGTGAGCGGATCAGGGAACTGGAGAAAGAGGTCACCGAGCTGCGGCGGGCGAATGAGATCCTCAAGGCCGCGGCCGCTTTTTCGCCTCCGAACTCGACCCGAAGCCGCCGCGTTGATCCGTTTCATCGATGCTCACCGCGAACGGTTCGACGTTGAGGCGATCTGCCGCACCGGTGACCTGGGCCGGCACCCCCGCCTCGGCCTCCAGTCATGGGCGCACCGCACCGAGCCCGGCACTAACCCGTCACGCCAGGCTGGCTTTGAACAGCACCGTGACCGTCACAGAGTTCGTGCTTGACACCTGGCAGGATCGCATGGAGAGAGGAAAACTCCCGCCTCGTCCCCAGTAGCACTACGCCCACTCGACACCCAACTCCTGCAGGGCGGTGTCCAGGAGCGGTTTTCCTGATCGGTGGGTGGGGGGTGTGTCAACTTAACGGCTCTGTCTCACATTCGGTGGTGACGGAGAGTTGTGAGGGTCGTTGATTTTCATGTGATGGATGTCAACGAACTTGTGCAGATGGTGTTTTCGGGCCTGTCGCCGCTGGTCATGGAGGATGTGACCGACGAGGGTGAGCGGATTGCGGTGCGGGCCCGGACGCCGCTGGACACCGCGGTCTGCCAGGTGTGCGGGGCGTCGTCGGGACGGGTGCACGGCTATCACTGGCGGACGGTGGCCGACGTTCCGGTCGACGGGCGCCGGGTGGTGGTCCGTGTGCGTGTTCGGCGTCTGGTGTGTCCCACGCGGGGCTGCCGCCACACCTTCCGCGAACAGGTGCCCGGAGTGCTGGAGCGATACCAGCGACGCACCGCCCGTCTGACCAGACAGGTCAAAGCCGTAGTCAAAGAGTTAGCGGGCCGAGCGGGAGCACGTTTGCTGGCGATACTGGCGGTGGGCCTGTCCCGTCACACGGCCCTGCGCACCTTGCTGCGCATCCCGTTGCCGGCCGGGCGGACGCCCCGCGTGATCGGCGTCGACGACTTCGCCCTGCGCCGGCGGCACCGCTATGCCACCGTGGTGATCGACGCCGAGACCCATGAGCGGATCGACGTCCTGCCGGACCGCACGGCCGACACGCTGGAAGCGTGGCTGCGCGAGCATCCGGGCGTCGAAGTAGTCGGCTCCACGACCTATGCCGAGGCCATCCGCCGCGCCCTGCCCGACGCGGTGCAGGTCGCCGACCGGTGGCATCTGTGGCACAACCTGTGCGAAGCCGCCCTCAGCGAGGTGAAGGCCCACAGCAACTGCTGGGCCACCGTACTGGTTGCACCCATTTACGAAGGGCCACGGGCCCGAACCACCCTGGAACGCTGGCACCACGTCCATGACCTGCTCAATCAGGGCGTGGGCCTGCTCGAATGCGCCCGCCGGCTGCAGCTGGCCCTGAACACCATCAAACGCTACGCACGAGCCGACCGACCCGAGCGCATCCTCCGCGTCCCCAAATACCGCGCCGGCCTCGTCGACCCCTACCGCGAGCACCTGCGCAAACGCCGGGCCGAGGATCCCGCTGTCCCTGTCAAGCGCCTCTTCGATGAGATCAAGGCCCTCGGCTACACCGGCTGCCTCAACCTGCTTTACAAGTACATCAACCAAGGCCGCGCGGACGCCGACCGCAGCCACTTCTCCCCACGCCAGCTCGCCCGGATGCTCCTGACCAGGCACGAAAACCTCAAGACCGAACATCAGGACCTCCTGGCACGGCTCACCGCCGCCTGCTCAGAGATGACCCAACTGGCCAGCCACATTGCCAACTTCGCCCAGCTGTTGACGCCTCGTGAAGGAAACGCCGACGGCCTCTCGCGCTGGATCGACCAGGTCCGCACAACCGATCTTCCCCATCTACACTCCTTCGCCCGAGGAATGGACCGAGACCGGCAAGCATTGATCGCCGCGCTCACGCTTCCGTACAGCAACGGCCCCACCGAGGGCATCAACACACCCGCACCGCAGGCGTCGGCCGCTTCCGCTCGGAGGCCGCATTCGCCTCCTACTGCGGCGTGGCACCTCTGGAGGTGTCCTCCGGGGACGTGAAGCGACACCGGCTCTCGCGAGCAGGAGACCGGCAGCTGAACTCCGCCCTGCACGTGATGGCCATCACCCAGATCCGCCACCCCACCGCAGGACAGGCCTACTACCAGCGCAAACGCAGCGAGGGCAAAGGCCACAAAGAAGCCCTCCGTTGCCTCAAGCGCCGCCTGGCCGATGTCGTCTACCGCACGATGCTCCGCGACCGGGATACCTCTCTGATCGCCCCCGCTTGACACAGAGAGGTGCCGTTCAATGGACAGACCCGTATCCGGCTCGGGGGCACGCTCCGATCGACACTGACCCTGGTGGTGGCGCCGACACTGGACCTGATCGCGCAGACCGCGCTGGTTTGGCGCAAGGACGGCCGCACCGAGGCCATGGTTGCGGTCTGCTCGGGTCTGTCCAGCCAACGGCTCTGTCTCACATTCGGTGGTGACGGAGTGTGCTGCTATCCGAGGAGGATGCGGTGGCGAAGTAGGGTGAAGCCTGCTCGTCCGTGCATCTGTT
>NZ_JARAVO010000230.1:0-15376 GCF_033792805.1 Streptomyces sp. PA03-1a | reverse complement strand
CACCGGGGCGGGGCGGCGCGTAGGCCTCGATCAGCCGCCGCGTGACGCTGGGGGCGAAGAGGGTGTCCCCTCCGGCGACGGCGTGGACGGCGGCGATCAGCCGTTCGGGGCCGGCGTCCTTGAGCAGGAACCCGGAGGCCCCGGCGCGCAGCGCGGTGTAGACGTACTCGTCGAGGTCGAAGGTGGTGAGGACGAGGATCCGCGGCGGCGGGTCCGTCGCGGCGGCCAGGATGCGCTCGGTGGCGACGACCCCGCTGATCCCCGGCATCCGGATGTCCATGAGGATCACGTCGGGCGCGGTCCGCGCCGCGCGCTCCACGGCCTCCTCGCCGTCGCCCGCCTCCCCGACCACCTCGACGCCGGGCGCGGCGTGCAGCAGCGCGACGAGGCCGGCCCGGATCAGGAACTGGTCGTCGACGACGAGCACCCTGGTCATACGCCCGATGCGTCCCCTCGCCGCTCTGTCCCCCGCGCGGACGTGGGGAGCACGAGCCGTACCTCGAAGCCCTCGCCGAGCGGGCCGATGTCCACCGTCCCGCCGTAGAGCCTGGCGCGCTCCCGCATGCCGATCAACCCGTGGCCCGTTCCCGCGACGATTGTGGCCGGATCGGATCGGCCCGGTGGCGCTCCCGAACCGCTGCCCGGGCCGGTGCCGCCGTCGGTGCCGGTGCCGTCGTCGGTGACGGTCACCGTCAGGTGGTGCGGCTCGTAGGCGACCAGGACCCGGGCCCGCGCGAGGGGGGCGTGCTTGAGCACGTTGGTCAGCGCCTCCTGCACCACCCGGTACGCGCACAGGCCGACACCGGGGGCGACGGGCCGCGGTTCGCCCTCGATCCGCAGCTCGACGGCGAGGCCGGCCGCCCGCACCCGCTCGATCATCTCGCCCAGCCGGGTCACCGAGGGCATCGGATCGTACGAGGCCCAGCCCTCCTCCGGTTCGCCCGGCCCGGCGCGGAGCACCTTGAGCATGCGGCGCATCTCCTGGAGCGCCTCGCGGGTGGTGTCGGAGATGGTGTCGAGCGCGCCGCGGGCGGTCTCTGGGGAGGTGCGGAAGACGTACGCGGCCATGCCCGCCTGCACCGAGATCACCGACATGTGGTGGGCGACCACGTCGTGCAGCTCGCGGGCGATCCGCGCCTGCTCCTGCGCCACCGCCTCCCGGGCCCGGTCCTGCTGCTCGGTGCGCAGCTGCTCGGTGAGCCGGGCCAGCCGCTCCTCGCGCTTGCCCGACACCCGGGCGGACCGCCCGAAACGACACATCACCAGGGGGAACACCACGGCCTGGGCGGCCACCGTGGCCATCGAGCTCTGCGCCGCCGTCAGCCCGGCGTACACCCAGACCGCGCCGGTCAGCGCTGCGCACGCCAGCCCGGTGCGGACCGGGCGCAGGGCCGCGACGGTGTAGAGCGCGAGCAGCGGAGCCATGGAGTTGACGACCGGCCAGTACCCGGCGGCGACGTACAGCGTCCAGGCGGCGCAGACGAAGACGCAGACACCGGCCGGCGCCCAGCGGCGCACCGCGACGGGCAGGTTGACCAGGGCGGTCAGCGCGTAGCCGAACAGGTCCAGCCGTATCCAGCCCCCGGGCGGCCGTTCGTGCCCCAGCAGCATGCTGGCGGCGGTGAAACCCACCGCCAGCAGGACGTCGACCAGCCCCTTTTTCCCCACGGGCGCAGCGTAGGCCCCGGCCGTACGGGTGTGCGTCAGTCCCCTGCCGTACCGCGGAAGTTGTACGTCCCCTTCCCAAAGGTCAAACCGGCACGGGACGACCTCCCGGCACCGCCGGCCGTAGCGTCGTCGCCGGGGGCCAGAGGGGGGCGCCCCAACACGACGGTGCCCCGTCCTCCGACGGGGGGAGGACGGGGTACCCGGTCGTGCGGGTGCCGCGCGGCGCCGGAGTTCCGGCTCAGACGGACATGCGCTTGCGCAGGTTCTCGTCGACGGCGGCGAGGAACCGCTCGGTCGTCAGCCACGGCTGCTCCGGGCCGACCAGCACCGCCAGGTCCTGGGTCAGCTGGCCGGCCTCGACGACCTCCAGGCAGGCGTTCTCCAGCGTCCCGGCGAACCGGGCGAGTTCGGGGGTGTCGTCCAGCCGGGCGCGGTGGGCGAGGCCGCGGCTCCACGCGAAGACCATGGCGATGGGGTTGGTCGAGGTCGGCCGGCCCGCCTGATGCCTGCGGTAGTGGCGGGTGACCGTGCCGTGCGCCGCCTCCGACAGCACGGTCCTGCCGTCGGAGGTCATGAGGACCGAGGTCATCAGCCCCGCCGAGCCGACACCCCGGGTGAGGACCCCGGACAGGATGTCGCCGTCGTAGTTCTTGCACGCCCAGACGTAGCCGCCGGCGCCCTTCAGGGCCGAGGCCGCCATGTCGTCGACCTGGCGGTGCTCGTAGCCCAGGCCCGACGCCTCGAACTCGCGCCGGAACTCGCCGTCGAAGACCTCCTGGAAGAGGTCCTTGAAGCGGCCGTCGTACTTCCTGAGCACCGTGTTCTTCGTGGACAGGTAGACGGGGAGCCCGCGCGCCAGCCCGTAGCGGAAGGCCGCGCGCGCGAACTCGCGGATCGAGTCGTCCAGGTTGACCATGCCGAGCGCCACACCGGCGCCCGGAAAGTGGTGGACCTCCAGCTCGACCGGGTCGGAGCCGTCGGCCGGGGTGAAGCTCAGGGCGAGGGTGCCCGCGCCGGGGATCCGCAGCTCGGTGGCCCGGTACTGGTCGCCGAAGGCGTGCCGGGCGATCACCACGGGACGGGTCCCGCCGGGCACGGCCCTCGGCACGTTCCGCAGGACGACGGGTTCGCGGAAGATCCCGCCGCCGAGGCGGTCACGGATGGTGGCGTTCGGGGAGCGGTACATCCCCTTGAGGCCGAACTCCGCGACCCGCACCTCGTCGGGCGTGATGGTGGCGCACTTCACGCCGACGCCGTGCCTGCCGACCGCTTCCGCCGCTTCCGCCGTCACCCGGTCGTGGGTGGCGTCCCGGTGCTCGATGCCCAGGTCGAAGCGGACCAGTTCGATGTCGAGGTACGGCAGGACCAGCTCGTCCCTGATGAACCGCCAGATGATCCGCGCCATCTCGTCGCCGTCGAGCTCGACGACCGGGTTCCTTGCCTTGATCTTGGCCATGGGAGTCGTTCTCCCTCTCACGCCGGTGACGTGTGCCCGGGGTGCACGTCGTACGTCAGGACACTGGCCACACAGCGTAACCGGATCAACGCACGGAGAAGCGGACGACATCCTCCAGGAAGGGGATCTCCAGCACCGGGTGCGGCTGCGCCATCAGCGCCAGCAGCACGATCAGGGCGCCCAGCACACCGTAGGTGATCATGTCGGTGAAGCGGCTGCGGACGGCCAGCATGCCGACCGAGGGCAGCAGCCGGCGCATCAGCGCGCCCGCGAGCAGCGCCGAGCCGACCAGCACCAGACCGGCCCGGGTGACGTCCGCGGCCACCAGCACCAGGCCGAGCAGCACCGCGCCGGAGACCACGAGGACCGGCCACTGACGGGCCGGGGCCGGGGCGTGGGCGCCCATGGCCCGGCCGCCGCCCTCGGGGCGCGCGGTGCCGCGGGTCAGCACCTGGAAGCGGCGGCTGCGGCCGGATTCGTCGGCCCCCTCCTCCGGCGCCGCCCCTTGCGTACGGGGACCCGTCCCGGTCATGCGTACCGGCCCTCCGCGGCCTCCACCACGTTCGCCAGCAGCATGGCCCGGGTCATCGGGCCGACGCCGCCGGGGTTCGGCGAGATCCAGCCGGCGACCTCGGCCACGCCCGGGTGCACGTCGCCGACGATCTTGCCGTTCTCGTCGCGGCTGACGCCGACGTCCAGCACGGCCGCGCCCGGTCGCACGTCCTCCGGCTTCACCAGGTGCGGCACGCCCGCGGCGGCCACGATGACGTCGGCCTGGCGCAGCTGGGCGGACAGGTCGCGGGTGCCGGTGTGGCAGAGGGTGACGGTGGCGTTCTCCGACTTGCGGGTCAGCAGCAGGCCGATCGAGCGGCCGACGGTGACGCCGCGGCCGACCACGGTGACGTGCGCGCCGTTGATCTCCACGCCGTGCCGCCGCAGCAGCTCCACGATGCCGTTGGGGGTGCAGGGCAGCGGGCCGCGCTCGTTGAGCACCAGCCGCCCGAGGTTCGTCGGGTGCAGGCCGTCGGCGTCCTTGGCGGGGTCCATCAGCCCCAGGACGCGGTTGGTGTCGATCCCCTTGGGCAGCGGCAGCTGGACGATGTAGCCGGTGCACTCCGGGTTGTCGTTGAGTTCACGGACGACCGCCTCGATCTCCTCCTGGGTGGCGGTCTCCGGCAGCTCGCGCTGGATGGACGCGATGCCGACCTCCGCGCAGTCGCGGTGCTTGCCCGCGACGTACCAGCGGCTGCCGGGGTCGTCGCCGACCAGCAGCGTGCCCAGCCCCGGGGTGACACCCCGCGCCTTGAGCGCCTGGACGCGGGTGGACAGTTCGGACTTGATCGCGGCGGCAGTGGCCTTGCCATCGAGAATCTGGGCGGTCATACCTCCATCTTCTCAGGTCCGCACACCAACGCTGGACAGCGGATGACGCCGCCCAGGACGATGTGGCCCGTCCCCAGTCCCATCCGCGCGAAAGAAGCCAACGTGAGCTACCCGCCCGGTCCCGGCAATCCGTACGGCCAGCAGCCGCCTCAGCAGCCCTACGGATACCCGCAGCAGCCCCCGGCCCAGCCCGGTTACGGCTACCCGACGCAGCCCCAGCCGCCCTACGGCGCCGTTCCGCCGCAGGCCCAGGGCCCGTACGGCTACGGCGGCCACCCCGGGGGCCCCGCCGGTCCCGTCCCGGGCATGCCCCCGTTCGCGAGCTGGGGTGCGCGGGTGGGTGCGACGCTGATCGACTTCCTGGTCGCCGGACTCGTGCCGATGATCCTCATCGGCATCGGCTACGCGCAGTTCATCGCCGAGGTGGTCGACGCGGCCCGCGCGTGCGACCAGAGCGGCACCTACTCCTGCCCCGCGCCCACGATGCCGGGTGGTGCCATCGCCCTGATCGGTCTGGGCTTCCTGCTGTCCCTCGCCGGCAGCCTGTTCCTGTGCTACCGCGAGGGCAAGACCGGCCAGACGCCGGGCAAGAAGGCCCTCGGCATCAGCGTGCTGCGGGAGTTGGACGGCCGTCCGCTCGGCTTCGGCATGGCCTTCGTCCGCCGGCTGTGCCACGGCCTGGACGGCGCCGCCTGCTACATCGGCTACCTGTGGCCGCTGTGGGACGACAAGAAGCAGACCTTCGCCGACAAGATCCTCAACTCGGTCGTCGTCAAGACCCAGTAGGCCCGCTCCCCCGGCCCCGTCCCCGCGAAGGAAGTGAGAAGTGAGCTATCCGCCCGGCCCCGGCGATCCCTACGGCCGACAGCCACCGCAGCAGCCGTACGGATACCCGCAACAGCCCCCGGCCCAGCCCGGTCACGGCTACCCGACGCAGCCCCAGCCGCAGGCGCAGCCGCCGTACGGCTACCCCCAGCAGCCGCAGTCGCACGCGCCGTTCGCGGCGTACCCGGGCGGGCCGGAGGTCATGCCGTCGTCGGCCAGGACGGCCCGGGCGATGCTCTTCGTGCTCGGCGGGCTGCAGATCCTGGGCGGCCTGCTGCTCCTGCTCGGGGCCGCGGCGCTCAAGAGCGTGGACGACACCGACGAACTGACCATGCCCATCGGCCTGGTCTACGTCATGGGGGTGCTCTTCCTCGCCTTCGCCGTGCTGTCGATCGGCATGGGCGCCAAGTACAGGACCGGCGGCAACGGCACGCGGATCGGGTCCATCGTGATCGGCGTGCTGGTCGCGCTGAGCAGTGTCGCCACCATGATCAGCGGCGCTTTCCTGCTGCTCGCACCGCTCGCGCTCAGCGTGCTGCTGATCGTCTTCGCGGCGAAGGCCGAGACGGCGGCCTGGTTCAAGCGCCCGCAGTACTGAGCGGGTCCGCCCGCAGGCCGAAGGCCCCCGCACCGGCGGGGGCCTTCGGCGTTCCGGCACACCGGCCGGTCAGTGGAAGAAGTGCCGCGTCCCGGTGAGGTACATGGTCACGCCGGCCTTGCGCGCGGCCTCGACCACGGCCTCGTCGCGCACCGAACCACCGGGCTGCACCACGGCCTTGACGCCCGCGCCGGTGAGCACCTCCAGCCCGTCAGGGAAGGGGAAGAAGGCGTCGGAGGCGGCGTAGGAGCCCGCGGCCCGCTCCTCGCCGGCCCGCTGGACGGCGAGCTTGGCGGAGTCGACCCGGTTGACCTGGCCCATGCCGACGCCGACCGTCGCACCGTCCTTCGCCAGCAGGATGGCGTTGGACTTCACGGCCCGGCAGGCCCGCCAGGCGAACGCCAGGTCGGCCAGCTCGTCGGCGGTCAGCGGCTCGCCGGTGGCCAGCGTCCAGGTGGCGGGGTCGTCCCCGGCGGCCTGGAGGCGGTCCTTCTCCTGCAGCAGCAGCCCGCCCTCGACCGGACGGAACTCCGTCTCCGCGACGGGCGCCTCGGGGCAGCGCAGCACGCGGATGTTCTTCTTGCGGGCGAGGACCTCGACCGCGCCTTCCTCGAAGTCGGGCGCGACGATGACCTCGGTGAAGATCTCGGCGACCTGCTCGGCCATGGCCACGCTCACGGGCCGGTTGACGGCGATGACGCCGCCGAAGGCGGACAGCGGGTCGCAGGCGTGCGCCTTGCGGTGCGCCTGCGCGACGTCGTCGCCCACCGCGATGCCGCACGGGTTGGCGTGCTTGATGATCGCGACGCAGGGCTCGTCGTGGTCGTACGCCGCCCGGCGCGCGGCCTCGGTGTCGACGTAGTTGTTGTAGGACATCTCCTTGCCGTGCAGCTGCTCGGCGTTCGCCAGGCCCGTCCCGCCGTCGGTGTACAGCGCGGCGGCCTGGTGCGGGTTCTCGCCGTAGCGCAGCACGTTCTTGCGCTCGTAGGTGGCGCCCAGGAAGTCCGGGAAGGGGCTGTCGTCGGCGGGCGCGTACGAGCTCGCGAACCAGCTCGCGACCGCGACGTCGTAGGCCGCGGTGTGCTGGAACGCCTCGGCCGCCAGGCGCTTGCGGGTGGTGAGGTCGAAGCCGCCCTCACGGACGGCGCCGAGCACGTCCGCGTACCGCTCGGGGCTGGTCACGACCGCCACGGACGGGTGGTTCTTGGCCGCGGCACGGACCATCGAGGGGCCGCCGATGTCGATCTGCTCGACGCACTCGTCCTCCGAGGCGCCGGAGGCGACCGTCTCGCGGAAGGGGTAGAGGTTGACCACGACCAGGTCGAAGGGCTCGACGCCCAGCTCCTCCAGCTGCCGGCGGTGGTCCTCCAGCCGCAGGTCGGCGAGGATGCCGGCGTGCACCTTCGGGTGCAGGGTCTTCACGCGGCCGTCGAGGCACTCGGGGAACCCGGTCAGCTCCTCGACCTTGGTGACCGGCACCCCGGCGGCGGCGATCCGCCCGGCCGTCGAGCCGGTGGAGACCAGCTGGACGCCCGCCTCGTGCAGGCCGCGGG
This sequence comes from Streptomyces sp. PA03-1a, assembly GCF_033792805.1. Lineage (NCBI taxonomy): Bacteria > Bacillati > Actinomycetota > Actinomycetes > Kitasatosporales > Streptomycetaceae > Streptomyces > Streptomyces sp. PA03-1a. Next base: position 7,893 of record NZ_JARAVO010000230.1, on the reverse strand, counting down.
CCAGCTCCTCCAGACCGGTCTTGTCGTAGACGCTGACCAGTGCGCGACGGATCTCCCGCTTGGTACTCACGGCAACAGAACCTTTCGTCCCTCAATGCGATAGCCGTCGCGGGACAGCCGCCCCACGACGTCGACGAGCAGCGTGCGCTCGACTTCCTTGATGCGCTCGTGGAGCGCTTCCTCCGTGTCGTCCTCCCGGACCTCGACCGCGCCCTGGGCGATGATCGGGCCGGTGTCGACGCCGTCGTCGACGAAGTGGACGGTGCAGCCGGTGACCTTCACGCCGTACGCGAGGGCGTCGCGCACCCCGTGGGCACCCGGGAAGCTCGGCAGCAGCGCCGGGTGGGTGTTGACGAGACGGCCGCCGAACCGGGCGAGGAACTCCTTGCCCACGATCTTCATGAACCCGGCCGAGACGACCAGGTCGGGCTCGTGCGCGGCCACCGCCCCGGTCAGCGCGGCGTCCCACGCCTCACGGTCGCCGTGGTCGGTGACCCGGCAGACGAACGTCGGCAGCCCGGCACGCTCGGCGCGCTCCAGGCCGGCGATGCCGGACCGGTCCGCGCCGACGGCGACGACGTGCAGTCCCGCGTCGAGCAGCGCCTGCAGGTTCGTGCCCGAACCGGAGACGAGCACGACGAGTCGGGCGGGGCGGGAAAGGGGCGGAAAGACTGTGGCCACTGCGGGTCATCTCTCGGGATCCGGCGCTTTGGAGGATCGTACGACTCGAAGATCGCCGGAATTCCGGGGAACTCTACGAGGCCGTCGACCGTCAGCAACGATACCGGCACACCCGACCGCCCCCACGGGACGGGGGAGCGCGCGGGCGGTAGCGTCTGGGGTGAAGAACGGCGAAGTCACACGTCCCACAACTCGAGGAGTCGACGGCAAGGGGATGACCCAGGCAAGCATGAGCAGTGGCCGAGGCCGCGAGCAGGACAACCCGTTCGCCCCGCCGGCGGAGAACGCCCCCGAGCAGCCCTGGCAGCCGCGCCGGCCGGAGCAGCCCTCCGACTCCGGGGACGAGCGCCCCACGCCCACACCTCCTCCGCCGCCCCCGGCGTGGGGCGGCCAGTGGAGCGAGCGGCAGCCCGGCCGGCAGGACGGCGGCTACGGCGACCGCCCCGGTGGCGGCTACGGCGACGGACGGCGCCCGGACGGTCCGCGCTTCGACCCCACCGACCCCGCCCAGCGGCGTGCCCGCTACGCCATGATCTGCGGCATGTGGGGGCTGTTCTTCGCCCTCTTCCTGGGCTGGACGTACGTGGGGCTGCTGCTCGGCGCCCTCGCGCTGTACTGGAGCGTCAACGCGCTGCGGATGAAGCCCGAGGAACGGGCCAAGGCCCGCGCCGAGGCGGCCGCCCTGCTGACCGAGGGCGGCGCCACCCCTCCGCCGCAGCGGCCCACCGACCCCCGCAGCAAGCCGCAGCGCCCGGCCGCGCTCGGCGGTCTGATCATGGGCGGGCTCGCCCTCTGCGTCGTGGCGACGACCTTCACGACCCAGGTCGTCTACAAGGACTACTACTCCTGCACGCGCGACGCGCTGACCTCCTCGTCGCGCGACGCCTGCCAGCAGTTGCTGCCGACCCCGCTGCGCGACGTGCTCCACACCCCCTGACGCGCCGCTCGCGCCGGCCCCGGACGGAGGCTCAGACCTCCGACGGGGCGGCGCCGGGCAGCGCGTCACCCCGCACCGCGTCGCCCTGCGCCTCCGCGTCCTCGCCCACCGCGTCCTCGCCCTCCACGTCCCGGCCCTCCGTCGCGGCGGCGGCACGGCGGACCCGCACCCAGCGCACCAGCAGGGCCGTGGGCGTACCGGCGGCCGCCGTCCACCCGGCCGCCGCGAACCCGGTGAGCCACCAGGACGGCCCGAAGTCCTCCAGCGCCCCGGTGCCCAGCGGCCCCGCCGCGAACCCGGTGAGCAGCGCCATGGCGATCCCGCACACCAGCCCGCCCAGGGCGGCGTGCGCCGCGGTGCGCCCGGGGCCGCACGGCTCCCGCCGGTCGACGGCGAGCACCCCCACCGCGACGCCGGCGAGCACCGGCACGACCAGCACCACCCAGGCCAGCGACGTCCCGGGCCCGGGCTGGGGCAGCGCCGCGAGGAGCGGGAAGTCCGGCAGCACCGGCTCCCCCGCCACGCCGGCCGGACGCACCACGGCCTGGGTGCCGAGCGCGAAACCGGGGCCGAGCGCATAGGCCGCGCCCCACACGGCGGCGTTCGGGATCAGGGCGACCGCCACCGCCAGCACCGCCAGCCGCCCGGACAGCGCCTCGCTGAGCCGGGTGAACGACGCACCCGCGGCACCGGGGTGCAACGCCAGGGTCACCGCCGTGAGCGCCGCACCGCCCGCGACGAGGACGCAGACGCCCGCCCCCGCCGAGCGCAGCACGACCGCGGTATCCCGCAGCGGCACCGTCACGGCCACGGTCACCCGGGACAGCCACGCGGGCAGCGGGATCCGCGGCCGCCCCCGCTCCGTCCAGGCCCCCGCGGCCGCCGCGAGGGCGGCGACGAGGGGCAGGTGCACCGCGGCACCGAGGGCGTCGCTGCGCACCGGCCCGTACGAGGTGTAGACGACCACCCCGGCGCCCACCGCGAGGTACCCGCCGATCAGCCATGCCACGGCGGACCGCGCGACCTCGTCGTCCGAGGCCGGCGCGACGGCGTCCGCCCCCGCCCGGTACAGCAGCCACACCGGGAACGCCATGGGCAGCAGCGGCGTGACGCCGATGGGCGCGGCGACGCCGGACAGGGTCTCGGTGCGCACCAGGCCGCCGCCGTGGGCGAGCAGCCAGCAGTCCGCGGCGACGTGGAGGGCGCCGTTCAGCCCGCTGTCGGGGAACGGCGAGACGACCCACAGGAAGAGCACGAGCATGGCGAAGCCGCCCAGGCCCAGGCCCGCTGCGACCACGCCGCCGGTGAAGGCGGGGGCGGACTCGGAGGTGCGCAGGGTCTCGTGGGCGGCCCGGATCCGGTGCACGACGTGGTTCAGGGCGCTTGCGGCACTCACGGATCTCATGCTGCCAAGAACACCCCCTTTCGCCGTGGCAGCATGCGAATGACCGTCGTGTCGCGGAATATGGCGTTATGCGTTTCTTCATTCGATCCGAGTGGTCGATCGCATGAGCCGCACATCCACGGCGAGGGCCGCGAAGGCCATCAAGAAGCGAAGGCGTCCCCGGCCGGCGAAGGCCCTCGGGGCGGCGCAGGCCGGGAACGCCGCGAAGGACCCGCAGGCCGCGCAGGCGGCCGGTGCGGGGGAATCGGGCGCGTCCGCGGAACGGGTGGAGCCGACGGGGGCCGAGCGGCCCCGCGACCCCGCCCCCGCGTCCGCTCCGCCCGGCAGGCAGCAGGCCCCGGAACCGGAGGCCGCGGGCAAGGCCGCGCGCAAGGCCGCGGACCCGGCCATCGAGGCCGTACGGATCGCCGAGGCCGCGCAGGCGGCCTTCGACGGGCTGTACACCCGCAACGCGCCCGCCCTGCTCCGCCAGGTCGAACTGCTCACCGGCAACATGCGGCTGGCCCGGCACGCCGTGCACCGCGCCTTCGACCTGGCCTGGCAGCGGTGGCCCGAGGTCGCCGTCGACCCCGACCCGGCCGGGTGGATCCGTGCGGAGGCGCACCACCACGCCCTCGCGCCCTGGCAGCAGACGCTGCCCTGGTACCGCACCCCGCCACGGGAGCGCAGCGCGTTCCAGCGGCTGCCGCGCGGCACCCGGCACGCCGTACTGCTCCACGACGGCCTGGGGCTGAGCCTGCGGCGCACGGCGGCGGAGAGCATGGCCACCACCTCGATGACCAGGCGGCGCATCGTCCGGGGGCGCGAGGCCCTGGGCGAGGGGGCGCCGGCCCGGCTGGGCGACCTGCTGGACGAGCAGCCGCAGCCGGAGTTCCCGGCGGCCATGGTGCGCGAACTGAGCGAGCAGTGGCTGCGCATCCGCACGGTGGGTGCCGTGGTGGCGACGGTGGTGATAGCGCTGGCGACCGCGGTCGGGCTGGTCTTCGGGCCGCTCAGCGACCGCGTCGCTGCCGACCACGGACCGGTCGGGCAGCGCACCTCCGCCCCCGTGCGCTGAGCGCGCCCGCGCACACGCACACGGGCCCGCCCCCCGGAGGGAACGGGCCCGTGTGCGTGCCTCCGTACGGAGGCGAGGATCAGCCCTGCAGGATGGCGCGCGCGAGGCGGGCCGTCTCCGACGGGGTCTTGCCGACCTTGACGCCGGCGGCCTCCAGCGCCTCCTTCTTCGCCTGGGCGGTGCCGGAGGAGCCGGAGACGATGGCGCCGGCGTGGCCCATGGTCTTGCCCTCGGGCGCGGTGAAGCCCGCGACGTAGCCGACGACCGGCTTGGTGACGTGCTCGGCGATGAAGGCCGCGGCACGCTCCTCGGCGTCGCCGCCGATCTCGCCGATCATGACGATCAGGTCGGTCTCGGGGTCGTCCTGGAACGCCTTCAGCGCGTCGATGTGGGTGGTGCCGATGATCGGGTCACCGCCGATGCCGACCGCCGAGGAGAAGCCGATGTCGCTGAGCTCGTACATCATCTGGTAAGTCAGCGTGCCCGACTTCGACACCAGGCCGATGCGGCCGGAGGTGGTGATGTCGGCCGGGATGATGCCCGCGTTGGACTGGCCGGGGGTGATCAGGCCGGGGCAGTTGGGACCGATGATCCGGGTCTTGTTGCCCTTGCTGCCCGCGTACGCCCAGAAGGCGGCGGTGTCGTGGACCGCGATGCCCTCGGTGATCACGACCGCGAGGCCGATCCCGGCGTCGATGGCCTCGATGACCGCGTCCTTGGCGAACTTCGGCGGGACGAAGATGACGGTGACGTCGGCGCCGGTCTTCTCCATGGCCTCGGCGACGGAGCCGAAGACAGGCACCTCGGTGCCGTCGAAGTCCACGCTGGTGCCGGCCTTGCGCGGGTTCACGCCGCCGACGATGTTGGTGCCCGAGGCGAGCATGCGCCGGGTGTGCTTGGTGCCCTCGGAACCGGTCATCCCCTGGACGATGACCTTGCTCTCCTTGGTCAGGAAGATAGCCATGATGTGGTGACCTGTCCCTTACTTCGCAGCCAGCTCGGCGGCGCGCTCCGCGGCGCCGTCCATGGTGTCGACCTGCTCGACCAGCGGGTGGTTGGCGTCGGTCAGGATCTGCCGACCGAGCTCCGCGTTGTTGCCGTCCAGACGGACGACGAGCGGCTTGGTGACCTCTTCGCCCTTGGACTTCAGCAGCTCCAGGGCCTGGACGATGCCGTTGGCGACCGCGTCGCAGGCGGTGATGCCGCCGAAGACGTTGACGAAGACGGACTTGACGTCCGGGTCGCCCAGGATGATCTCGAGGCCGTTGGCCATCACCTCGGCGGAGGCGCCACCGCCGATGTCGAGGAAGTTGGCGGGCTTGACGTTGCCGTGGCCCTCACCGGCGTAGGCGACGACGTCCAGGGTGCTCATGACGAGACCCGCGCCGTTGCCGATGATGCCGACCTCGCCCTCGAGCTTGACGTAGTTGAGGCCCTTGGCCTTGGCCGCGGCCTCCAGCGGGTTGGCGGCGGCGTGGTCGACCAGCGCCTCGTGCTCCGGCTGGCGGAAGTCGGCGTTCTCGTCCAGCGAGACCTTGCCGTCGAGCGCGATGACGCGGCCGTCGGCGACCTTGGCGAGCGGGTTGACCTCGACGAGGAGCGCGTCCTCGGAGATGAAGGTCTTCCACAGGGTCTGCAGGATCTCGGTGACCTGGTCGGCGACGTCGGCCGGGAAGGCGGCCGCCTCGACGATCTCGCGGGCCTTCTGCGGGGTCACGCCCTCGATGGCGTCCACCGGGATCTGGGCGACGGCCGCCGGGTTGGTCGCCGCCACCTCCTCGATCTCCATGCCGCCCTCGACGGACGCGATCGCCAGGAACGTCCGGTTGGCGCGGTCGAGGAGGAAGGAGACGTAGTACTCGGAGGCGATCTCCGGGGCCAGCTCGGCCAGCATCACCTTGTGGACCGTGTGGCCCTTGATGTCCATGCCGAGGATCTGACCGGCCTTGGCCACCGCGTCCTCGGGGTCCGACGCCACCTTCACGCCGCCGGCCTTGCCACGGCCACCGGTCTTCACCTGTGCCTTGACGACAGCCTTGCCACCGAGCCGCTCCGCGACCTCGCGCGCCGCCTCAGGCGTTTCGATGACTTCACCGGCCAGCACCGGTACACCGTGCTTGGCGAAGAGGTCCCTCGCCTGGTACTCGAACAGGTCCACGCGCGTCCGTCCTTGGTTATCGCGGTTCGTTGTCTGCGTGCCGGGGCGGGTCGTCGCTGACGTCTTCGTAACGAACCATACGAACGGCCGTACGGGGGGCGCACACGTCGGCCGAGCACGCGGCATGTCCGTCTCGCAGGTTATCGCCGCGCGGGCGGCACGGGTAAATCCGAGATGGCGCGAGAGCGGTGAGAACGGTCACAGACCAGCCGTTCGGGGGGTTCCCGCGGCGGCGGGGACATGGGCGGGTCGCCCCGGCGGCGGCCGCCGGAGCGGGGTCCGCCGGGACGAGGTCCGCTCACCGAGGGTGGCGAGGCTGCTCCCAGCCGCCCGGTCCCGGCGTCACCCTCCAGGGGCAGGCTCGGGCACGGGCAGCGGCCGCTTCTCGATGGCGGCCGCCATGACCTCGGGGAAGAGATCCGGGGTGCAGGCGAACGCGGGCGCCCCCAGCTCCGCGAGCGCCGCCGCGTGCTCGCGGTCGTAGGAGGGCGCGCCCTCGTCCGACAGCGCCAGCAGTGCCACGAACTGCACACCGGACGCCTTCATCGCCGCGACCCGCTTGAGCATCCCGTCGCGTATGCCGCCCTCGTACAGGTCGCTGACGAGGACGACGACGGTCTCGGCGGGCCGGGTGATGAGGGACTGGCAGTAGGCCAGCGCCCGGTTGATGTCGGTGCCGCCGCCGAGCTGGGTACCGAACAGCACGTCGACGGGGTCGTCCAGATGGTCCGTCAGGTCGGCGACCGCCGTGTCGAAGACGACCAGCCGGGTGTCGATGCTGCGCAGGGAGGCGAGCACGGCGCCGAAGACGGACGCGTAGACCACGGAGGCCGCCATCGAGCCCGACTGGTCGACGCAGAGCACGACGTCCTTGCGCACCGCCTGCGAGGCCCGGCCGTGGCCGATCAGCCGTTCGGGGACGACGGTGCCGTGCTCGGGCAGGTAGTGCCGGAGGTTGGCACGGATCGTACGGTCCCAGTCGATGTCCCGGTGCCGCGGGCGGTGGACCCGCGCCGAACGGTCCAGCGCGCCGGTGAGGGTGGCCCGGGTCCGGGTAGCCAGGCGCCGCTCCAGGTCCTCCACGACCTTGCGGACCACCGCCCGCGCCGTCTCCTTCGTCGTCCCGGGCATCACCTTGTTCAGCGAGAGCAGCGTGCCGACCAGGTGGACGTCGGCCTCGACCGCCTCCAGCATCTCCGGTTCCAGCAGCAGCGCGGACAGCCCGAGCCGGTCGATCGCGTCGCGCTGCATCACCTGGACGACGCTGCTGGGGAAGTACCTGCGGATGTCCCCCAGCCAGCGCGCGATCTGGGGCGCCGAGCCGCCCAGCCCGGCGCTCCGCGGGGGCGGTGCACCGCCCCCGCCGTGCGGGGCGCCGCCGTACAGCGCCTCCAGTGCCTGGTCCATCGCCGCGTCCCGGCCGGTGAGCCCCCGGCCCGTGCCGTCGGCGGGTCCGCCGCCGAGCACCATCCGCCAGCGCCGCAGCCGCTCGTCGGCGTCCGCGCCCGTGCCTGTGCCTGTGTCCGTGCCCGTGTCCGTCATGCGTCCCGGCCCCCGTCCTCTCCGCCGGACCCGAGCAGCAGCCGTAGCGTGGACAGCGCCGCCTCCGCCCGTTCCTCGTCGAGCCCCGGAGCGAAGCCCGGCAGGCCCTCCCC
>NZ_JARAVO010000022.1:41126-59782 GCF_033792805.1 Streptomyces sp. PA03-1a | reverse complement strand
CCCGCGTGCCCCGGGACCTGCGGGCCGGGGGGCGGGCCCGCAGGTCCCGGGGCACGCGGGCGGACCCGGTTGACGACGGCCATGCAGAGCCGGAAGAGCGCGGCGGGCACGACGACGCAGAGCAGGAGCCAGAAGAGGGTCACGCCCCAGGGGCGCGGGACGTCCCAGGGCTCGGTGACCAGCACCTTGCCCCCGTGTTCCAGGGTCACGGTGTAGTCGCCGTGGGCGCCGGCCGCCAGCTCGACGGGCAACTCGACCCGGGCCTTCCTGCCCGGCTGGACGGTGCCGCGCCAGGTGCGCTCCTCCCACTGGGGCCCGAAGAGCCCGTGGGAGGTGCCGACCCGGAAGACAGGGTCCTTGGCCGGGCCCGTGCCGAGGTTGCCGACGGTGAGCACCAGGCGCCGGCCGGGCGGGGCGCCGAACCAGGTGAGCAGGCCGTTCGAGCCGTCGAGCCGGGCGCTGAGCACGGCGAGCCGGCCATCGCCGGTGCGCTCGGGCAGCGGGGCGGTCGGGTGGCCGGCGACGACGAAGGGCGCGTCCACCACCGTGTGCTCACCGGTGACGGTGGCGACGTGGACGACGCACGGGCAGGGCTCGGGCGGCTCCGCGACCGCCATCGCGCGGCGGAAGGCGCCGTGGGCGTCGGTGGTGACGGCCCGGCCGTACGCGTTGGCACAGGAGTTGGTGCCGCCGATCGCGTTCTGGCCGCAGATCAGCAGCGTGAGCAGGGTGTGCGGCCGCCAGCCGGTGCCCCGTACGGTGATGTCGCCGCCGGCGCCGGCCTGCTCGGGGCTGACGGTCACGGCCGGGCCGGGAGCCGCCGCGGAAGGGGCGGGGGCGCTCAGGAGGAGCAGCGCGAGGAGGCAGAGGGCTGCCGCGGGAATCCGGTGGGTGCGCCGTCGCATGGGCCTCACGCCGTCCTGCCGCCGACGGTCGCGCCGGTGGCGCCGGGGTCGTCGGGTCCGCCGCCCGCGCGGGCCGCGAGGTCGGTGCCGCCGGCCTCGTACGGCTCCTCCCCCACCGCCGGGTCCGCCGGCGCCGCCCGGCGCCGCGCGCGGACCCGCACCAGCAGGATGACCAGGCCCCCGAGGAGGGCCAGGGCGAGGCCCACGGCCGCCCAGGGCACCGCGAGGAACGAGGCGCCGGCGGTCTCGTCGACGTCGGCGCGTACCGCGGTGACGCGCAGCCGCACGCCGACCCGGTCGAACTGCGGGGCGCCCGCCCAGGGCTCGGTGAGCTCGACGCGCTGGCCGGGCAGCAGTTCCAGGGGCAGGGTGCGTGCCGGGCGGTCCAGCAGCGTGCGGCCGAACAGGCCCCGCGCGGTGACGGCGAGCCGCGGGGTGAGCGAGACGTTGCCCCGGTTCACGAGGGTGTAGCGGATGGTGGCGTGGCTGTCGCCGGTGCCGGGGAACAGCGGTCCGCCGTGGCCGACGGTGACGTGCTCCACGGACAGGGCGGCGAGGCCTGGTCCTGCGACGCGCAGGTAGACGCGGGCCCCGACGGCCCTGCGCACGCCCACCCGTACGTCGCCCGGGGCGGCGCCGACGCGGGTGTCGAGGGCGACGATCGCACCGGGGTGGTCGCCGGGCGAGGCGTCGGTGGGGACGGTGACGGTGAAGGGGATGTCGGCGCGGGTGCGGGCGGGGATGGTGATGCTGCTCCGGGCCAGCCGTACCCAGGAGCCGAGGTCGGTGTTCTCCTCGTCGGCACCGCGCACGGCGAAGCCGCCGTCGCGCGGGGTGTTGTAGGCGTCGGCGCCGTAGAGCCGGAAGGTCATCGGCCCGCCCGAGAGGTTGGAGACGGAGACCTTGTCCGCGATCGTGGTTCCGGGGTCGGCCTCCAGGGTGAAGAAGGGCCGTTCCTGGGCGGTGGGGCTGCGGTCCTTCGCCCCGGCGGCCGGGGCCGGGAAGACCGACCAGCGGCCGTTGTCCGCGGCGAGGGCGGCGGGAGCGGATGCCGTGCCGAGGCCGAGGAGACCGAGCAGGACGAGGAGGACGAGGAGGACGGTCGGGAGCGCGCCGGACGCCCTGGCTCCGGCACTGGCTCTGGTCATGACGGCGCTCCCTCGCGGTCCGGTGGTGGGCCGGTCGTGGCGGCCGGCCCACCCGAGCTATCTGACTGTGTGTCAGGTAAGCGTGAGGGTCAAGACTCCGGAGTAGCTTCCCGTGGCGGAGAACGCGGGCACGTCCAGCGACAGCCCCGCGTCCACGGTGAACTCGCCGCCGGTCAGGGTCCCGTCGGACGCCTGGGCCAGCGTCGCGCCCGCGCTGCCCACGGTGCCGGCGGAGCCCGCGGCGCAGGTGCTGGGACTGCCGGACGCCGCGACGCACGCGGGCTGCCAGCTGAGCCGGTCGGCGCCGATGAGCGCGCCGCCGGGCCCCTTGAAGTCGGTGACCTTGCCGGTGAGCGACCAGCCCGTGCTCCCGCCGCGGAAGTCCTTGACGGTCACGGTCTGCAGTGCGCCCGTGGAGGGGCCGCCCTCGCCGAAGTCGACGGGGGCCATCTCGACGGTGTCCCCGGCCTGGGTCATCGACAGGGTGCCCGCCTTCACCGAGGTGGTGAGCTTCTGACTGCCCGGCGGCGGCGGGGTGGTGTCGATGACGGTGTAGGCCACCGGCCCGGCGGCGGTCGCCGGGTCGTACCCGCCGCCCTCGAACGCGACGATGCCGGTGGTGTCGAGGTCGCCGACGGCCAGCGTCGCGCTGAAGGCACCGGAGCCGTCGGCCGTGGCGGAGGTGGACTCACCGGTGGCGGTGGCGCCCTGGACGCCCGCGACGGTCACGGCGGCGCCCGCGGTGAAGCCGGTGCCCGTGACCGTGACCTGCGCCCCGATCGGGCCGGAGGAGGAACCGAGCGCGATGTGTCGGCCGTTGGGCGCGGCCACGGTGATGGTCTCGGCGACGGGGGCGGGCGGGTTGAGCACGGTGCAGGGGGTGTCGGCCGAGATGCCGTAGTCGGAGTGGACGTTGTAGTCGCCCGGGGTGAGGGTGATCTGACCGGGCGCGGTGACCGTGAAGGTGCCGGTGATGGTGAAGTTCGGGAAGTCGGCACCGGCCGGGATGACCGGGTTCTCCTTGGGGCCGACGAGGGTGAGCTCCTGCGTCTGCGCGCCGCCGAGCCGCACCTTGACGGTCGGGGTGATCTGGTCCTCGGGGATGGGGAGGTTGAAGCTGCTGGTGTTGGCCATGGGGCCGTCCAGCACGTAGGTGACGGTGACCGTGTCGCCGACCTGCGGGGTCGTGTCGCTCACCGAGATGTCGGCGACGGTCGGCCCGTCGAACGGCGGGATGCCGGAGATGCCCGGCGGAATGCAGTGCACCTGGAAGGCGGAGGCCGCCGCGGCGACGGGCCCGGCGAGGAGGGTCCCGCCGCCCAGTGCGAGGGCGAACGCCCCGAGCACGGCGGCGGACCTCCGTCTCCATAAGGCGCCATTGCGAGGAAACGCGATCATTTTGCACCTCTTGATCACTTTTCTGGTACAGAGTCCCTTTCTGTACCGCCGACGGTCATTGACGTCCGGCGATCAAGAGAAGTCAATGCGAAAGCCTGACCGAATTTGACGGGCCGTCAGATACGGTGTCCTGGACGGCGGGTCAGCCAGAGCACGCCGGCGGCGCCCAGGAGCAGGACGGTGCCACCGAGGGTGCCCAGGGCGACGGCGCCGTCCTCGGGCCCGGTCCGCGGCAGGGACTCGCCGCCGGACCCGCCCGAACCGCCGGAGGCGGAGCCGCCCTTGGACCCGGCCGCCGCGGTGACATCGAGGGTCAGCGAGGGCCCCGGGCCGTTCCCCGGGGTGCAGGTCGTCGTCGTACCGAGGGCCTTGATGGTGAGCACCCCCGCGGTGAAGGTGACCTTGCCGCTCCCACGCGGGACGTAGGTGCCCGACAAGTCGTTGATCTTGATCGGGGTGTTCGCGGGCACGGTCGCGGCGTTCGCGGGACCCGACACCTTGAGCGACCCGCTGTCGGCCCCACCGAGGGTGATGAGGGCACTCGGATTCATGGCGCCCTTCCCCAGGTCGACGGGACTGGAGGAGACGCCCTTGCGGAACGACATCACGATCCTGTAGCCCGACCCCGATGTGGTGGCGGTGATGTCGATGGGCGAGACGGCGCTCTTGTCGCCGATCGGGGTCTTGCAGTCGTATTTGACGTCCACGACCTTCGCGTACGCGGCCGGGGCGCTGCCGAGGACGGCCGCCGCCATGACGGCGCCGACGGTGGACACCGCGGCCACCTTGCGCTTGGGGAGCGACACCGGATGTCTCCCTTCCCCCAGAAGTTACTGACGATCCATCAGATGTGGCGCGACAGTACGCCCGTGAGGGAAAGAGGGGAAGAGATCCGGCTCAGGCCGGGGCGGCGACCTCGGCCCAGACCGTCTTGCCCGGCCGGCCGTCGGCGTGGCGTACGACCCCCCAGTCCAGGCAGAGCCGCTGCACTATGAACATCCCGTGCCCGCCAGGCCGTCCGGCCCGGTGCGGGGTCCGCGGGGCGGGACTGCCGGTGCCGCCGTCGGCGACCTCCAGGCGCAGCGCCTTGGAGTGGCGGAACAGCCGCAGCTCCTCGGGACCGCCCGCGTGCAGGCAGGCGTTGGTGACCAACTCGGACACCACCAGCAGGACGTCCTCGGCCGCCGCGCGGCGGTCCGCGGTCTCGGCCGGCAGCCAGCCCCAGTCGTAGAGGGCCTGGCGGGTGAAGTCACGGGCGCTGGGCACCACGCCGGCCACGTCGGCAAGGGAAAGCCGCCGTGTCTCAGCGTCCTGGGCGCCCTGGGCGCGCGGCGGCAGTGCCGCATCGCCCGGATCCGGGTCGCGGTCGTCGGCCGTAGGGGGCCGGGTGGTGCTCATCAGCGCCTCCACTCACCGATGTCCGCCAGTGTCCGAAGTGATCCCGAGGTCTCTCCTGCCCGGGCCGCTCCGGTGAACACCTCCGGATGCGGACGAAACAGGGCGTGCCACAACGCCCCCCGTGGGGAGCACTGCGGAGGGTCACTCCTTGAGGGCGTCGTCCAGGGTGTCGTGGACGGTGAACACGGCCTCGGCCCCGGTGATCGCGAAGACCTTGGCCACGGCCGGCTTCATCCCGGCCAGATGGACCGCCCCGCCCGCGGCCTCGGCCTTCAGCCGGGTGCCGAGCAGGACGTTGAGTCCGGTGGAGTCGCAGAACTCCAGATGCGTGCAGTCCACCACGAGGGTGCCGAAGCCGTCCTCGATCAGTGTGTCGAGCGGCTCGCGCAGCAGGTCGGCGGTGTGGTGGTCGAGCTCACCGGCAGGTGCCACGACCGCCTTCGTGCCGTACCGCTGCACGGAAACGTGCAGCCGGTCCCGCCCGGCCGTGTCGACCATCTCGCGGTCCATGCACACTCCTCCCGGACGACTCGGCGATCCGCATCTCGCACCCTACGCGCTTCCTGATCAGGGCGGTAGTCGCTCCGGCGGCGGCCCGCAGATCGATGACCGCCGGGTTGCAATATCCACGCCGAACGGGGTAGGCGTTGAGTGTGGGCTGAATTTCACGCTCCGCTTGCCCTGCCGCCGCACCGAGGAGGAGAGCATGGCATCCCGGCTCGACGCGCGCGACGCGTCGGCGACCACCGAGGCCAGCGTCCACGAGGAACACGGAACACCGGAGGGCCTGGAGGACCTCCCGGAGATCCCGCCCTTCGACGAGGTGGGTCCGGTCGACGCTCGGGCCCTGTCCAAGACGCTCTTCCAGCGGCTCGAGACGCTGGAGGAGGGCACGCCCGAGTACAGCTACGTACGCAACACGCTGGTCGAGCTCAACCTCGCCCTGGTGAAGTTCGCCGCCTCCCGGTTCCGCTCCCGCAGCGAACCCGTCGAGGACATCGTCCAGGTGGGCACGATCGGGCTGATCAAGGCCATCGACCGCTTCGAGCTGAGCCGCGGGGTCGAGTTCCCCACGTTCGCGATGCCGACGATCATCGGCGAGATCAAGCGCTTCTTCCGTGACACCTCCTGGTCCGTGCGGGTCCCGCGCCGGCTTCAGGAGCTGCGGCTGGACCTGGCCAAGGCCGGTGACGAGCTCGCACAGCAGCTGGACCGCGCGCCGACCGTCGCCGAGCTGGCCGACAGGCTGCAGATCACCGAGTCCGAGGTCGTCGAGGGCATGAGCGCCAGCAACGCGTACACCGCGAGCTCGCTGGACGCCCAGCCCGAGGAGGACGACTCCGAGGGGGCCCTCGCCGACCGCATCGGCTACGAGGACCACGGTCTGGAGGGGATCGAGTACGTGGAGTCCCTCAAGCCGCTGATCGCCGAGCTCCCGGCGCGCGACCGGCAGATCCTCTCGTTGCGCTTCGTGGGCAACATGACACAGTCCGAGATCGGTGAGGAGCTCGGCATCTCCCAGATGCACGTCTCGCGGCTGCTCAGCCGCACCCTCGGGCGGCTGCGGCGGGGGCTACTCGTGGAGGAGTGACCGTTCCCCTTCCCCGGCACGGCGCGGTGGGCCCGGTGAGAGTTTGCTCTCACCGGGCCCGGCCTTCCCTCAGGACAGTCCGGCGACGTCGCCGGGGCCGGTGGCGGCGGCCGGCCAGTCGATGCCGGGAGCCCGGTGGTGGTTCATCCCCATCGCCGTCCACCGCGGGCCCTGGGCCGCCAGTCGCTCCCGGAAGGACGCCCAGCCGGTGCGCGCCGCGGGGGTCCAGCCGCGTTCGGCGACGGCGGGCAGGCGGGGGAAGGCCATGTACTCGATGTCGGCGCTGCTGGTGACCGTCTCGGACCACAGCGGGGCCTCGACACCGAGGACGGCGTCGGCCGGGGCGCCCGCGACGAGGTCAGCGGGGTCCCAGTCGTAGGCGCGCCGGACGTCGATCCGGCCCGCCCAGGAGGTACCGAGCGGGGTGTCCTCGTCGTACTTCATGTCGAGGTAGGCGCGGTCGGCCGGCGACAGGATCAGCCGGGTGCCCGCGCGGGCGGCGGCCGCGACGTCGGCCTGGTCCTTGGCGCCGGTCCCCCAGTACTGGGCGACGGCGCCCGGGACGGGGTGGGCGCCGGTCAGCTGGTGCCAGCCGACGGGCGTCTTGCCGAGCCCGCCGACCACCGCCTGCGCACGGTCCATGAGGGCGACGTAGTCGGCGTGGGGCGTGGCCCGCGCCTCGTCGCCGCCGATGTGCAGGTACGGGCCGGGGGTGAGGGCGGCCGCCTCGCGCAGGACGGTCTCCACGAAGGCGGTGGTGGCGGGCCTGGACACGCAGAGCGAGCTGAAGCCGACCTTGGTGCCCGTGTAGAGCTCGCGGGCGACGCCGTCGCAGTTGAGCCCCGCGTAGGCGGCGAGGGCGGCGTTGGTGTGGCCCGGCATGTCGATCTCGGGCACGACGGTCATGTAGCGGCTCGCCGCGTACGCCACGATCTCGCGGTAGTCGGCCTTGCTGTAGAACCCGCCCGGACCGCCGCCGACCTCGGTGCTGCCCCCGTGGGCGGTCAGCCGGGGCAGGCCGTCGACGGCGATGCGCCAGCCCTGGTCGTCGGTCAGGTGCAGGTGCAGTCGGTTGATCTTGTAGAGGGCGAGCTGGTCGACGTAGCGCTCGACCTCGTCCACGGTGAAGAAGTGGCGCGCCACGTCCAGCATCGCGCCGCGGTAGCCGTAGCGCGGGGCGTCGGAGATCGTGCCGCCCGGGACGGTCCACGGCCGCCGGACGACGTACCGGCGCTCGACGTCGGCGGGCAGCAACTGCCGCAGCGTCTGCACCCCGTGGAAGAGCCCGGCGGGCGTGGCCGCGCGGATGACGACGGAACGGGCGGTGGACCGCAGGGTGTAGCCCTCCGCCCCGGTGCGGGCGGCGGTGTCGAGCGCGAGCACGATGCCTTCCCTGGCCCGGTCCGCCGTCACGGGCAGGGCGTACCCGGTCGACGGCCGCAGCAGCGCGGCCAGTTGGCCGGCGATCGCCCCGGCCTGTGCGGAGCCGCCGGGGACGTGGATCCCGGCGGCGTCCCCGAGGGTGAACGCCGTCCCGTCCGGCTTGACCGAGGACGGCGCGGGCACGACCTGCCCGAGCGGCCGGACCTCGTCGGCGTCCGGGCGGGACGGTACCGCCGTGGCGAACGGGGCCGCGGCCACCAGGGACAGCAGGGCCACGGTCAGCACACGTCGAGGTCTCATTCCCGAACGTCTACCACTGGAGCGGCCGCGTCCGCCCGCACCGGGGCGGATCAGATCGATGCGCGCACCCCGCGCCGCCACACGGCGGACACCAGCGGTACCCCCGGCCGGTAGGCGAGGTGGACGTGCGAGGGGGCGTCCAGCAGCACCGCGTCGGCCCGCGCGCCGGGCGCGAGCCGCCCGACGTCGTCCCGGCGCAGCGCCAGCGCCCCGCCCAGGGTCGCGGCCCGCACCGCCTCGTCGGGGGTCATCCGCATGTCCCGTACGGCGACGGCCACGCAGAAGGGCATGGAACTGGTGAAGGAGGAGCCGGGGTTGCAGTCCGTGGACAGCGCGACGGTGGCGCCCGCGTCGATCAGCCGCCGCGCGTCGGGGTAGACGGCGCGGGTGGAGAACTCGGCGCCGGGCAGCAGCGTCGCGACCGTGCGGCTGTCGGCGAGCGCGTCGACGTCGGCGTCGGTGAGGTGGGTGCAGTGGTCGGCGGAGGCCGCGTCCAGCTCCACGGCGAGCTGCACACCCGGGCCGTGGCCGAGCTGGTTGGCGTGCACCCGCGGGACCAGACCGCGGGCGGCACCGGCGGTGAGGACGGCGCGGGCCTGGTCGCCGTCGAAGGCGCCGCGCTCGCAGAAGACGTCGACCCAACGGGCGTACGGGGCGCAGGCGTCGAGCATGGGGCCGGTGACCAGGTCGACGTAGCCGGCCGGGTCGTCGGCGTACTCGGGGGCGACGATGTGCGCGCCGAGGAAGGTGACCTCGTCGGCGTGGTCGCCGGCGATGCGCAGGGCGCGGGCCTCGTCGTGCGGGGTGAGGCCGTAGCCGGACTTGGTCTCGATGGTCGTGGTGCCCTGGCGCAGCGCCTCGGCGACGTAGCGGGCGACGTTGGCGTGCAGCTCCTCGTCGCTCGCGGCCCGGGTGGCGGCGACGGTGGTGCGGATGCCGCCCGCGGTGTACGCCTGGCCCGACATGCGGGCGTTGAACTCGCGGGTGCGGTCGCCGGCGAAGACCAGGTGCGAATGGGAGTCGACGAAGCCGGGGATGACGGCCCGGCCGGCCGCGTCGTACGACTCGTCCGCTGCGGGCGCCGCCGCGGAGGGGCCGACCCAGGCCACGTGCTCGCCGTCGATGACGAGCGCCGCGTCCTCCAGCAGCCCCAGCGGGCCATCGCCGAGCGCCGGGTCGTTGGTGACCAGGCTGCCGATGTTGGTGATGACGCTGCTGCTCATGACGGGCTTCCTTCGGCGGCGGATACGGCGGAGATCGCGGCGGTCAGGGCCGCGCCCACGTCGTGGACGAGCTGGTGCGCGCCGTCGCGGACGACGTGGCGGCCGCCGACCACCGTGTGGCGGACGTCGGCGCCGGTGGCCGCGAAGACGGCGGTCTCGGCGCCGAGCCGGGCCGGGGGGCCCGCGGTGCGCGCGCTGTCCAGCGCGATCGTGGTGAAGTCGGCGAGCGCCCCCGCCTCCAGTCGCCCGGCGTCGGCCCAGCCCAGGCCGGCGTGACCGTCCGTGGTGGCGGCGCGCAGCAGCTCGGCGGCGGTCCAGTGGCCGCGGGTGCGGGTGCGCAGCCGCTCGTCCAGCTCCATGGCCCGCGCCTCCTCGAACAGGTCGATCACGGCGTGGCTGTCGCTGCCGAGGCTGAGCGGGCTGCCCGCCTCCTGCAGCCGCCTGGCCGGGCCGATCCCGTCGGCGAGATCCCGTTCGGTGGTGGGGCACATGCAGATCGTGGTGCCGGAGCCGCCGAGCAGCGCGATGTCCTCGTCGGTGAGGTGGGTGGCGTGCACGGCCGAGGTGCGCGGGCCGAGCACACCGTGGTCGGCGAGGAGCCGGGTGGGGGTGACGCCGTGGGCGGCGAGGCAGGCCTCGTTCTCGGCGGGCTGTTCGGACAGGTGGACGTGGAGCGGCGCCTGGCGGTCCTCGGCCCATCGGACGACGGTGGCCAGCTGGTCGGCCGGGACCGCGCGCACCGAGTGCACGGCCGCGCCGATCCGCGCGTGGGGCCGGTCGGCGAGGGCGGACGCGCGCTCGGCCCAGCCCTCGGCGTCGCCGTCGCCGAAGCGCAGCTGGTGCGGTTCGGGGGCGGCGCCGAAGCCGGAGGAGAGGTAGACGGTGTCGAGGAGGGTGATGCGGATGCCCGCCTCGTCCGCGGCGGCGATCAGCGCCTCGCCCATGGCGTTGGGCTCGTCGTAGGGGGCGCCGCCGGGCCGGTGGTGCACGTAGTGGAACTCGCCGACGCAGGTGATGCCCGCCAGGGCCATCTCCGCGTACGCGGCGCGGGCGAGGTCGAAGTAGGTGTCGGGGGTCAACGCGGCCGCGACCCGGTACATGACCTCGCGCCAGGTCCAGAAGGTGCCGCTGCCCTGCTGCACCGTGCCGCGCAGGGCCCGGTGGAAGGCATGGCTGTGGGCGTTGGCCAGCCCCGGCAGGGTGAGCCCGCGCAGCGTCACGGCGCCGACGGGCGGCGCGGCGGCCCCGGTGCGCAGGGCGGCGATCCGGCCGTCGGCGGTGGTGTCGACGACCACGCCCCGTTCGACGCGGCCGCCGGTCCACGCGTACTCGGCCCAGTAGCTCTGCGGCGTCAGCGACACGCCAGGCCCTCCAGTACGTCGGCGAGTGCGGTCACCCCGGCCAGGCAGTCGTCCTCGGTGGCCGTCTCGGCCGGGGAGTGCGAGACCCCGGTGGGGTTCCGTACGAACAGCATGGCGGTCGGGACGGCCTCGGAGAGGATGCCGGCGTCGTGTCCCGCCCCGGTCGGTAGCACGGGGGCGTTCCCCAGCAGCTTGGCGAGTTCGTCGCGCAGGCCGTGCGCGAACTCCACGACCGGGGTGAAGGACTCCCGGGTGACCTCCACCCGGACCCCGTCGCGCTCGCCCCGCTCGACCGCGGCGCGCTCGATCTCGCCGACGACCTCGGCGAGGGTGGCCTCGTCGGCGGCGCGCGAGTCCAGCCAGCCGCGTACCAGGGAGGCGATGGCGTTGACGCCGTTGGGCTCGACGCCGACCTTGCCGAAGGTGGCCAGCGCGCCGGCGAGCCGGGCCTTCTTGCGGGCGGCGAGCACCGTGTTGGCGTACGTCAGCATCGGGTCGCGGCGGTCCTCCAGGCGGGTGGTGCCCGCGTGGTTGGCCTCGCCGTGGAAGTCGAACCGCCAGCGGCCGTGCGGCCAGATGGCGGAGGCGACGCCCACCGCGTGCGGGGTGTCGGCCAGGAAGCGGCCCTGCTCGACGTGGAGCTCGACGAACGCGCCGATACGGGCGAGGCGTGCGGGGTCCGGGCCGATCGCCTCGGGGTCGTGCCCGGCCCGCTCCATGGCCTGCGCCAGGGTGACTCCGTCGCCGTCGCGCAGCGCGTGGGCCTTCTCGGCGGTGAGCTGTCCCGCGGTCAGCCGGGAGCCCACGCAGGCCAGCCCGAAGCGGGCGCCCTCCTCGTCGCCGAAGTTGACGATCGCCAGCGGCTTGGCGGGCGCGGCGCCGCGGGCCCGCAGCTCGTCCAGCGCCGCGAAGGAGGACACGACGCCCAGCGGCCCGTCGAAGGCACCGCCGTCCGGCACCGAGTCCAGGTGCGAACCGGTCACCACGGCGTCGCCGGCGGTGGGATCACCCAGCCAGGCCCACTGGTTGCCGTTGCGGTCGAGCTCGTACGCCAGGCCCCGGCCCTCGGCCTGCGCCTTGAACCAGGCGCGGCAGTCGGCGTCCGCGCCGGTCCAGGCGTAGCGGCGGTAGCCGCCGGAGCCGGAGTCGCGGCCGATGGGCCGCAACTCCGTCCACATCTCGTGGAACGAGGAGGTCACGCCTCCCCGCCTTCGACGCCCTCGCCGCCCTCGCGCATGGGCACGCGCACACCGCGCTCGGCGGCGACCTCGTCGGCGCGGTCGTACCCGGCGTCGACGTGCCGGATGACGCCCATGCCCGGGTCGTTGGTGAGCACACGGCGGATCTTCTCGCCCGCCAGCTTGGTGCCGTCGGCGACGGTGACCTGGCCGGCGTGGATGGAGCGGCCGATGCCGACGCCGCCGCCGTGGTGGATGGAGACCCAGGAGGCGCCGGAGGCGACGTTGACCATGGCGTTGAGCAGCGGCCAGTCGGCGATCGCGTCGGAGCCGTCGAGCATGGCCTCGGTCTCGCGGTACGGGGAGGCGACGGAGCCCGCGTCGAGGTGGTCGCGGCCGATGACCACCGGGGCGGCCAGCGTGCCGTCGGCGACCATCTCGTTGAAGCGCTCGCCGGCCTTGTCGCGCTCGCCGTAGCCGAGCCAGCAGATGCGCGCGGGCAGGCCCTGGAAGTGGACCCGCTCACCGGCCATCTTGATCCAGCGGGCCAGCGACTCGTTCTCCGGGAAGAGCTCCAGGATCGCCTTGTCGGTCTTGGCGATGTCGGCCGGGTCGCCGGACAGCGCCGCCCACCGGAAGGGGCCCTTGCCCTCGCAGAACAGCGGGCGGATGTAGGCCGGGACGAAGCCGGGGAAGGCGAACGCCCGGTCGTAGCCCGCGAGCTGGGCCTCGCCGCGGATGGAGTTGCCGTAGTCGAAGACCTCGGCGCCCGCGTCCATGAAGCCGACCATGGCCTCGACGTGCTTGGCCATCGCCTCGCGGGCGCGCTGGGTGAACTCGGCGGGCTTCTCGGCCGCGTACGAGGTCATGTCCTCGAAGTCGACACCGATCGGCAGGTACGCCAGCGGGTCGTGGGCGGAGGTCTGGTCGGTGACGACGTCGATGGGCGCGTCCATGGCGAGCAGCTGCGGCACCAGCTCGGCCGCGTTGCCCAGGACGCCGATGCTCAGCGGCTTGCGCTGGTCGCGGGCCTCGGTGGCGAGGGCGAGGGCGTGCTCCAGGGAGTCGGCGCGCACGTCCAGGTAGCGGTGCTCGATGCGGCGCTCGATGGCGCGCGGGTCGCAGTCGATGCAGATGGCGACGCCGCCGTTCATGGTGACGGCGAGCGGCTGGGCGCCGCCCATGCCGCCGAGACCGGCGGTGAGGGTGATGGTGCCGGCCAGGCTGCCGCCGAACTTCTTCTCCGCGACGGCGGCGAAGGTCTCGTACGTGCCCTGCAGGATGCCCTGGGTGCCGATGTAGATCCACGAACCGGCCGTCATCTGGCCGTACATGGTCAGGCCCAGCGCCTCCAGGCGGCGGAACTCCTCCCAGGTGGCCCAGTCGCCGACGAGGTTGGAGTTGGCGATGAGCACCCGCGGCGCCCACTCGTGGGTCTGCATCACGCCGACCGGGCGGCCGGACTGGACGAGCATCGTCTCGTCCTGCTTCAGCCCCTGCAGGGTGCGGACCATGGCGTCGAAGGAGCGCCAGTCGCGGGCGGCCTTGCCGGTGCCGCCGTACACGACCAGCTTCTCGGGGTGCTCGGCGACCTCCGGGTCGAGGTTGTTCTGCAGCATGCGCAGCGCGGCTTCCTGCTGCCAGCCCTGTGCGGTGAGCGCGCTTCCGCGCGGTGCGCGTACGGTCCTCGGTCCGGCGCCGGTTCCGGTCATGCCCCTGCCTCCTCGCGACTGGATTGAGTCATTCACATCCTTGCCTCCTGAATAGCACTAGTCAACCGGGGCGACGTGCCTCCGGCGCGTCCCGCGGGGCCGTGTCCGGGTCACGTCCCCCACGGGCAGGTCGTACCCGCCGGGGGCCCGTCCGTCACGGGCCCGCCCCGACGGCCTCGGCCTGACACGATGGCGGTATGACGGAGGAACCCGCGGTACGACGGGAACGGGCACTTCGCGCGGCGGTCGGGCAGGGACTGATCGGCACCGACAGGCCGGTGGTGGGCCTGCTGGACCTGGACGGCGTCCGGGCGGCCGCCGCCGATCTGCGGGCGGCCTTCGCCACGCCCGGGGTGGAGGTCACGCACACCTTCGCGGTCAAGGCCGCGTCCCTGGTGCCGGTGCTGCGGCTGCTCTCCGAGGAGGGCATCGGCGCGGAGGTCGCCAGCCCCGGCGAGCTCGCCCTGGCCAGGGCCGCGGGCGTACCCGCCGGAAGGATCGTGCTGGACTCCCCCGCCAAGACCCCGGACGAACTGCGGGAGGCGCTGGCCCTCGGCATCGCCCTCAACGCCGACAACCCGCAGGAGCTGGCGCGCCTGGACCGGCTCGTGCCGCCCGGCACCACCGCAGCCCCGCTGGGCCTGCGGGTCAATCCCCAGGTCGGCGCGGGCAGCATCGGTGCGATGAGCACGGCCACCGCCACGTCGAAGTTCGGCGTCGCCCTGCGCGACGAGGGCGCGGCGCAGTGGGTGGTCCGCGCCTACCTCGACCGTCCCTGGCTCACCCGGCTGCACACCCACACCGGTTCGCAGGGCGTACCCCTGGAACTGATGGCGGCCGGCGTCCGCGCGGCGTACGAGCTCGCCGAGCAGATCAACACGGCGGCCGGGCGTCGGCAGGTCACCACGCTGGACATCGGCGGCGGCCTGCCGGTCAACTTCGCCTCCGACGAGGTCCGGCCGGGCTTCCGCGCCTACGCCGACGCGCTCCGCGCGGCCGTGCCCGGACTCTTCGACGGGCGGTACGCGCTGGTCACCGAGTTCGGGCGGTCACTGGTGGCCAAGCAGGGCACGATCCTGGCGCGCGTGGAGTACGCCAAGACGGCCGGGGGCCGCGCGATCGCCGTGACGCACGCCGGCGCCCAGGTCGCCACGCGCACCGTCTTCGCGCCCGGCGCCTGGCCGCTGCGGGTCCTGGCGCTCGACCCGGAGGGACGCCCCAAGGACGGCGCCCCGGTCGTCCAGGACGTCGCCGGGCCGTGCTGCTTCGCGGGCGACCTCGTCGCCACGGCGCGCGAGCTGCCGCTGCTCGCGGAGGGCGACCTCGTGGCGCTGCCCGACACGGGGGCGTACTACTTCTCGACGCACTTCGCGTACAACTCGCTGCCCCGCCCCGCCGTCCACGGCTACTGCGGGCCCGGCCCGGACTTCCGCACCCTGCGCCGCGCCCAGACGATCGAGGACCTCGTACGGGAGAGCGGCGGCTGAGCCACGGCCGCGCGGCCGTGGCTCGTTCACCCGGACGGGTCAGCGGGCCGCCGCGGCGCGACGGCGGGACGAGCCGCCGGGGCCCGCGTCGCCGGCCACGGGTCCGGTGGCCTCGTAGCCGGGGACGGACGCCGCGGCGGGGCCGCGTCCCACGTACTCGGGCCTGACCCACAGCAGCGTCTCGTGCGCCCGCTTCCAGCGCCCCAGGCGCACCGCCTTGGCCCACAGCCCCGCTCCGGCGCCCGCGAGCAGCATCCCCGCCGCGGCGGGCGCGGCCACGCCGGAGGCGAGGGCCACCACGAACGCGGCGAGCAGCCACCACCGCCGGGCCCGGGTCCAGGCGCGCGCCGTGACCCGGCGGTCCTGCAGGAAGACGCCCCGGGGCGCGCGCTCGGCCGCCTCCGCGAGGGCCGTGTACCGCCGCCGGCGCACCAGGAAGGCCACCACCGCGGCGACCACGAAGAGTGCGGCGCCACCCAGCACCCCGATGCGGCGTCCGGTCAGTCCGGGCACGAAGACCCCGACCACCGCCGCCACGACCCCCAGCCACCACAGCCACCGCGCCGGCACCCGTACCAGGACCGCCACCCGCGCCAGCGCATACGCTCCGCGCACCACCGCTGTCTCCCTTCCTCCACGGCTCGTTCCGTCAGTGCTGGGGAGGGAGGTTACTCACGGAACATCAGAATTCCGTGAGAACGGCACCGCATGCGGGGCCGCGGAGGCAGTGCTACCACTGAGAGCGGGGGCCTTCGGGGCTGGAGTGGTGCGTATGAACATCGTGGTCGACCTCAATCGCTGCCAGGCCTACGCGCAGTGCGCGTTCCTCGCTCCCGAGGTCTTCGAACTGCATGGCGAGGAGGCCCTGCTGTACGTCCCCGCCGTCCCGGAGGACCAGCAGGAGCGCGTCCACCGGGCCGCGGTGGCGTGCCCGGTGCAGGCCATCCTCGTGGGCGGGGCGGCGGGTGCCGATGTCCGGTGAACTGCGCGACGGGCGCATCGTCATCGTCGGCGCGTCCCTGGCCGGCCTGCGGGCCGCCGAGACGCTGCGCGACGAGGGTTTCGCGGGGTCGCTGACGCTGGTGGGCGACGAGCCGCACCCGCCGTACGACCGGCCGCCGCTGTCCAAGCAGGTGCTGCTCGGGCGCGTGCCCGCGACGGCGACCGGGCTGCCGGCCCGCCGGGAGGTGGACGCGCAGTGGAAGCTGGGCATCGCCGCCACGGGGGTCGACGGGATCGGCCGGCGCGTCTTCCTCGCGAACGGCGAGGAACTGCCCTTCGACCGTTTGCTGATCGCCACCGGCACCCGCGCGCGGCCCTGGCCGAACCCTGCCGAGGCCGCCCTGGACGGTGTGTTCGCGCTGCGGACCAGCGACGACGCGGCCGGGCTCGCCGAACGGCTGGACGCCGGGCCCCGGCGGGTGCTGGTGATCGGCGCCGGTTTCACGGGCTCGGAGATCGCCTCCGCCTGCCGGGAGCGGGACATCCCCGTGACCGTGGTGGAGCGCGGCCCCGCGCCCCTGGTGGGCGCGCTCGGCGGGACGCTCGCCGCGGTCGCCGCCGAGATGCACCGCAGGCACGGGGTGGACCTCCGCTGCGGGGTGCAGGTCACCTCCCTGGAGGGGGACGGCCGGCTGACCGGCGCCCGGCTCTCCGACGGGAGCACCGTCGAGGCGGACGTGGCGGTGGTCGCCCTCGGCGCGGTCCGCAACACCGAGTGGCTGGCCGAGTCCGGCCTGGCCGCCGGCCCGCGCGGCGTGACCTGCGACGCCGGCTGCCGTGCCTTCAACATGTACGGCATCGTCACCGACGACGTGTTCGTCGCCGGCGACGTGGCCCGCTTCCCGCACCCCCTGTTCGGCTACCAACTGCTCGCCCTGGAGCACTGGGGCAACGCGGTCGCGCAGGCCGAGGTGGCGGCGCACAACATGGTCAGCGCGGGCCCGTTCCGGCGGCCGCACCTGGCCGTGCCGGCCTTCTGGTCCAGCCAGTTCGGCCACAACATCAAGTCGGTGGGCGTGCCGACCTACTCCGACCAGGTCGTCGTCGCCCAGGGTTCGCTGCGCGAGGCCCGGCTGGTCGTCGTCTACGGCTACAAGGGCCGCATCACGGCGGCGGTGTCGGTGAACCGGGCCAAGTGGCTGGACTACTACCAGAACCTGATCGAGACGGCCGCGCCGTTCCCACCCGAGCCCGGGGCCGCCGACCGGACCGTCCCGATGATCCCCCTGCCGTCCGACGTACCGGACCCCGCGGTGCTCTCGCACGGCCCGACGGTCGCCCTCACCGGTCATCTGCCGGACCGGCGCCTGACCCTGGTGCGGCACGGCGGCTGAGGCCGCCGCCGCCGGCGCCGCGGACGGGCCGTGGCAGGACGCCGCGGCCCACGACGACGAGGAGCCCCCGCGCATGGCTGCGGACACGCTGTTCCGAAGGATCACCGACTACGCCAGCCGGCCCGATCCCTACCCGCTCTACGCCGAACTCCGCGAGAGCAAGGTGGCGCCGCAGGACGACGGCAGCTACCTCGTCGGCACCTACCACGAGATCACGGCCCTGCTCCACGACCCACGCATCAGCTCCGACCGGCGCCACCGCAGCGACCCGCAGGAGGCCCGGCTGGCCGGGGAACTGGCGCCCTCCTTCATCGGCGTGGACGATCCCGAGCACGACCGGCTCCGCCGCACCGCCATGCGGCCCTTCGGCCCGCCGCACACCCCGGGCCGGGTCGACGCCATGCACGGTGAGATCGTCCGGATCGCCGACGGCCTCGTCGCCGGGCTCCGGGACAAGCAGCGCATCGACGTCGTCGACGACTTCGCCTACCCGCTCCCGGTCACCGTGATCTGCCGGCTGCTGGGCGTGCCCCAGGAGGACGAGCCGATGTTCCGCGGCTGGTCGGACCAGATCGTCGGCGGACTCGACCTCAACCCCGACGAGGACCCCACGCAGCGCACGCAGGCCGCCACCGAGGCCCGCAGGGCGATGGGGGTCTACCTGGGCGGGCTGGCCGAGCAGCGGCGTGGCAAGCCCTCCGACGACCTGCTGTCGGCGTTCGTCAACGACCAGGACCCGGCCGGCGGGCTGACCCAGATCGAGCTGATGGTGACCTCGGTGCTGCTGCTCGTCGCCGGGCACGAGACCACCGTCAACCTGATCACCAACGGCATGCTCACCCTGCTGCGCCGGCCCGACCAGCTGGACCTGCTGCGCCGCGAACCGGCCCTGATGCCGCAGGCGGTGGAGGAACTGCTGCGGTTCGAGCCGCCCGTGCAGATGCTGCCCCAGCGCACCCCGCTGGTGGACGTCGAGGTCGCGGGGGTCACCGTGCCCAAGGGGGCGCCCCTGGTCCTGGTGCTCGCCTCCGGCAGCCGTGATCCGCAGCGCTTCCGGGACCCCGACCGCTTCGACCCGCAGCGCACGGACAACCAGCACCTGGGCTTCGGCAGCGGTGTGCACAGCTGCTTCGGGGCGCCGCTCGCCCGACTGGAGGCGCAGATCGCCCTCACCGCGCTGCTGCGCGACCTGGACGGCCTCCGGCTGGCGGAGGACCCGCCGCCGTACCGGCGAAG
>NZ_JARAVO010000022.1:0-41028 GCF_033792805.1 Streptomyces sp. PA03-1a | reverse complement strand
AGCCCGGTGCTGCGCGGTCCCCGCCATCTGGTCGTGGAGCACGACGGGGTGGGCGCCTGACCCGGCGTCCGACCCGCCGCCCGCCCCCGTGCGTCGGGGCGGCTCACTCCACGAACAGGCCCTGCGCCGCGGCCTTGGCGTCGAACCCTCACCGCGCTGCTGCGCGACCTGGACGGCCTCCGGCCGGCGGAGGACCCGCCGCCGTACCGGCGAAGCCCGGTGCTGCGCGGTCCCCGCCATCTGGTCGTGGAGCACGACGGGGTGGGCGCCTGACCCGGCGTCCGACCCGCCGCCCGCCCCCGTGCGTCGGGGCGCCTCACTCCACGAACAGGCCCTGCGCCGCGGCCTTGGCGTCGAACTCCTCCAGCCGCGCCTGCGCGTCCGGCAGCCCGTCGCACATCGCCTCCAGAAGCACCCGCCCGAGCAGCATCGGCGCGCACGCGGTGTCGAAGGCGAGTCCCGTGCCGACGGCCGCAGGGAGCAGGACGTCGGAGTGGGCGGCGACCGGCGCGAAGGCGCTGTCGGCGACGGTGACGACGGTCAGCCCGGCGGAGCGGGCGTACTCCAGGGCCTCGACCACCTCACGGGGATGCCGGGGCAGCGCGAAGCACAGCAGGGCGCTCGCCCCGGCGCGCACGGCCGCGTCGACGCGGTCGGCGAGCATGCTGCCGCCCTCGTCGAGGAGACGGACGTCGGGGTGCACCTTGGCCGCGAAGTAGCCGAAGCCGCGGGCCTGGGCGGCCGCGGCCCGCAGTCCCAGGACGGGCAGCGGCCGGGACGCGGCGAGCAGGGCGCCCGCGCGGGCGACCGGGGCGGGGTCGGCGAGCAGCGCGGCGAGGTGCCGCAGGTTCTCGATCTCGGCCTGCACGGCCTCCTGGTACTCGTTGTACCGGTCGCCGTCCGGCTGCCCCTGGGGCGCTACGGCGGGGGCGACGTCGCGCAGGTGGCGGCGGAGCGCGGGGTAGCCGTCGAAGCCGAGCGCGACGGCGAAGCGGGTCACGGAGGGCTGGCTGACCCCGGCCAGTTCGGCGACCTCGACGCTGGACAGGAAGGGCGCGTCGGCGGCCCGCCGCACCAGGCAGTGCGCGATGCGGCGCTGGGTGGGCGTGAGCCGGTGCGCCTCGAACAGCTTCATCAGGCGCGCGGACGCGGTGTCGGTCCCGTCGGCTCCGGTGGCGTTCTCGGTGGCCATGACGCCCTCTCCGGTCGGCCATTCATGTGCCGATGACTCTGCATGATTCTATGCAGGAGGGCAAGGCGCCCCGGCTCACACGGGCGGCAGCAGCTTCTTCTGCGGCTTGCCCATCGCGTTGCGCGGCAGTTCGGTCAGGAAGCGGACCTTGCGCGGGCGCTTGTGCACCGACAGGTGACCGGCCACGAAGTCGATCAGCTCGCGCTCGCCCACCCCGTCCGCCACCACGTAGGCCACGATCTCCTGGCCGAGGTCGGTGTGCGGGGCGCCCACCACGGCCGCCTCCCGCACCGCGGGGTGGTCCAGCAGGGCGTTCTCCACCTCGCCCGCGCCGATCCGGTAGCCGCCGGACTTGATCAGGTCGGTGGAGGCCCGGCCGACGATCCGATGCATGCCGTCCGGCTCGATCGCCGCGATGTCCCCGGTGCGGAACCAGCCGTCCTCGGTGTACGAGGCCGCGGTCGCCTCCGGCCGTCCCAGGTAGCCGTCGAAGAGGGTGGGCCCGGTGAGCTGGAGCTCACCGATCTCCGCGCCCGGCTCGGCCGCGATCCGGGTGCGGATCCCCGGCAGCGGCAGCCCGACGGAGCCGGGGCGCCGCTCACCGGCCGCCCGGGTGCTGACCGTGATCAGGGTCTCCGTCATGCCGTAGCGCTCGACCGGCCGCTGCCCGGTCAGCGCCTCCAGTTCGCGGAAGACCGGCGCCGGCAGCGGCGCACTGCCGGAGACCAGCAAGCGGGCGCCGCTCAGCGCCCTGGCGGACTCCGGGTCCCCCGCGACCCGGCCCCAGACGGTCGGCACGCCGAAGTAGAGGCTGCCGCCCGCCGCCGCGTACGCCTGCGGGGTGGGGCGGCCGGTGTGGACCAGACGGCTCCCGGTGCGCAGCGCGCCGAGCACGCCGAGCACGAGGCCGTGCACGTGGAACAGCGGCAGGCCGTGGACGAGGGTGTCCTCCGGCGTCCACTCCCAGGCCCCGGCGAGGGCGTCGAGTCCGGCCGCGACCGCGCGGCGGGGGACCAGCACGCCCTTGGGCGCCCCGGTGGTGCCCGAGGTGTACAGGACGAGGGCCGCCGTGTCCGGGTCCGGCTCGGGGCCGTCCCAGGACCTGCGCTCGGTGACCACGACCGGGGGCGCCTGCACGGCCCCGGAGTCGCGCAGGATGTGGTCGCGCTCGGCCGGTCCCGCGTCGGGCGGCACCGGGACGACCGGGACGCCCGCGAGGAGGCCGCCGACGACCGCCACGACCGTCTCCAGGGACGGCGCCGCGTGCACGGCGACCGCCGGGGCACCCGCGACGCGTGCCGCGAAGGCGCCCGCGGCACCGAGCAGTTCCTCGCGCGAGCTCGGGCGCCCGTCGACGGTGACCGCGTCGGGGCGGTCGGACGGGGCGTGGTGCAGGGCGGTCAGCAGGCGCGGCGCGTGTCCGGTCACCCCACGACCCTACTGGGGCGACCCCCGGGAAGGTTCGGGGGTTTCCCCCAGTGCCACCGGGCCGACCGGTCCGTACGGTGGCGTCATGGACGCCCTTGACCCAGAGCTCAAGAAGGAATTCGCCGCCACCATCCAGGCGCGCAAGGACTTGGGGGAGGAGTACGAGTCGGCCCTCATCGACTCCTTCCTGGAGAAGATGGACCGGCGCATCGACTCCCAGGTCGAGCGGCGGGTACGCCGCGAACTGGCCGAGCACCAGACGGCGTTCGCCCGTGCCGGGCGCCGGGTCGGGCCGGAGGCGCGCGGCCATGGGGGCGGCCGTTTCGGCGCCCGCTACGGCTTCGGGGCGTTCTCCTTGATCATGGCGATCCCGCTGTCCGCCATCGCGGCCGACAAGGGCGACCTGCCCGGGCTCCTCGTCGCCTGGGTCGGCATCGTCGCCGTCAACGCCGCCCATTCGCTGGGGTGGCTGTTCAACGAGCGGGGCAGCGCGCCGCGCCGCGGCAAGGACCCGGACGCCTGGGAGGACTGACGGCCCTGAGGCGGCGGGCGGCCCCCGCGCGGGCCGGAACGCGTCCGCGGCGGGGCGCCGCACGAGTCGGGGACGCATCGCCCGACAGGCGGGTGCCCGACTCCGCGACCGCAGCCGGCGCCGCGCCGGGGAGAAGGCCCTTCGACGGCGGGCCCCGGGGGGGCCGCCGCGCCGCCGCCTTCCCGCGCTACGCCGTGAGCAGTGCCACGACGCGGCGGGCCGCGGTCTCGTCGCGTGCCGCGGCGAAGGGCAGCGGCCCGGCGGCCATGCGGAACGGCAGCCCGTCCGCGCCCAGCACCGTTCCGCCCGCCTCGGCGACCAGCAGGACGCCGGCGGAGTGGTCCCAGGGGTTGTCGTAGGCGTAGGTGGCCGCGTCGAGCCGCCCGAGCGCGACGTCGAGGTAGTCGCAGCCGGCGGAGCCGCTCGCCCAGGGCTTGACGCCGTGCGCGGCCCCCAACTCGTACAGCCTCCGGTGCTGGTCGGCGGTGAGGTGCGCGGGCCGGGCGCCGGCCACCAGGAGCACCTCGTCCGCGTCCTGGGCGCCGCCGGTGCCCAGCCGCAGCGGACGGCCGCCCAGGTGCGCGCCCTCGCCGCGCCGGGCGGTGGCGAGGACCCCGTCGACGGGCCGGTACGTCCAGGAGGCGAGCAGCTCACCGCGCGCGGCCAGGGCGACCTGGGTGACGAACGAGGAGTCGCCGCGGACGAAGTTGGAGGTGCCGTCGACCGGGTCGACGATCCAGACCGGAGCCTCGCCCAGCAGTGCCCCGAGCAGCGCGGGGTCGGCGTGCACGGCCTCCTCGCCGATGACGGCGGAGCCCGGCAGCAGGCGGGTGAGCGTACGGGTGAGGCGTTCCTCGACCCGGCGGTCGGCGACCGTGACGAGGTCCAGCGGGCCCTTCTTCTCGTCGACGTCGCCCTCGGCGAGGCGGCCGAAGCGGGCGAGCGCCTCCTCGTCGGCCACGGTGCGTATGGACTCCTCGACGGCTGCGAACGTCTGTGCGCTGATCACGGCGGCCACTCAACCAGAAGAGCGGCCCGCGCGGGGACGCGGACCGCTCTTCCACAGATTGCGCGGGAACCGCCGCACCCCCGGTCACCCGGGGGGCGGGACGACGGCGGTCCCCGCGAGGGACGTGGGCCGGATCAGGGCCGGGCCACACGTCCTGGGGTCACCATGGAGGTCCGGGAGCCGCTCCGGAGGTCCTTGGCGCCACATCCGTGGTGTCGACCGGGCGACCGGTGTGCCGTCCGCCGACATCCACCAATGTGCCGGACCCGTGTTAAGCGCGTGCTGCGGCCACGTGACGTGGGTGTACCACTTCCGCGAACCCGTGGCGGACCTCCGTGGGACGTCCCGGGGACGTCCCCGGGTGCCGTTACTTGGCCTCCTCGGCGAGGAAGGCGAGCAGGTCCTGGCGGCTGACCACACCTGTCGGCTTGCCCTCGACCAGCACGATCGCCGCGTCGGCGGAGCCCAGCACGGCCATCAGGTCGCCGACCGGCTCGCCGGAGCCCACCTGCGGCAGCGGCGCGCTCATGTGCCGCTCCAGCGGGTCGTCCAGGGTGGCGCGCTTGGTGAACAGCGCGTCGAGCAGTTCCCGCTCCACGACCGAGCCGATGACCTCGGCGGCCATGACGTCGGGGTGCCCGGCGCCCGGCTTCACGATCGGCATCTGCGAGACGCCGTACTCGCGCAGCACCTCGATGGCCTGGCCGACCGTCTCCTCGGGGTGCATGTGCACCAGCTGCGGGATGCCGCCGTCCTTGCGGTCCAGCACGTCGGAGACGCGGGCCTGGCCGGTGCCCTCCTCCAGGAAGCCGTAGTCGGCCATCCACTCGTCGTTGAAGATCTTCGAGAGGTAGCCGCGGCCGGAGTCCGGCAGCAGGACGACCACGACGTCGTCCGGGCCGAGCCGCTCGGCCACGCGCAGCGCCGCGACGACCGCCATGCCGCAGGAGCCGCCGACGAGCAGGCCCTCCTCCTTGGCGAGGCGGCGGGTCATCTGGAAGGAGTCCTTGTCCGAGACCGCGAGGATCTCGTCCGCGACGGTGCGGTCGTAGGCGGTGGGCCAGAAGTCCTCACCGACGCCCTCGACGAGGTACGGCCGGCCGGAGCCGCCGCTGTAGACGGAGCCCTCCGGGTCCGCGCCGATGACCTTCACCCTGCCGTCCGAGGCGTCCTTCAGGTAGCGGCCGGTGCCGGAGATGGTGCCGCCGGTGCCGACGCCCGCCACGAAGTGCGTGATCTTCCCCTCGGTCTGCTCCCACAGCTCCGGGCCGGTGGAGTGGTAGTGCGAGGCCGGGTTGTTGGGGTTGCTGTACTGGTCCGGCTTCCAGGCGTTCGGGGTCTCGCGCACCAGCCGGTCGGAGACGTTGTAGTACGAGTCCGGGTGCTCGGGGTCCACGGCGGTGGGGCAGACCACGACCTCGGCGCCGTAGGCCCGCATGACGTTGATCTTGTCCGCGGAGACCTTGTCGGGGCAGACGAAGATGCAGTGGTAGCCCTTCTGCTGGGCCACGATCGCCAGGCCGACGCCCGTGTTGCCCGAGGTGGGCTCCACGATCGTGCCGCCGGGCTTGAGTTCGCCGCTCTTCTCCGCGGCCTCGATCATCCGCAGCGCGATGCGGTCCTTGACCGAACCGCCGGGGTTGAAGTACTCGACCTTGGCCAGGACGGTCGCCTGGATTCCTGCCGTCACGCTGTTGAGCCTCACCAGCGGGGTGTTGCCGACGAGACTGATCATCGAGTCGTGGAACTGCACCATTGTCTCCGGGTTCTCCGTGATTGTGAGGCCAGGGTAAGCGGTTTTCCGGTGGGGGGTCGCCCACGCCGGCACCGGGCGTCGCACGCTTCACATTGGTGTTACGTACGCCCCGGAAGGTCCGGTTGTAGAGTCACACCGTGGCGCGATCACGACACGTCGCTGTTACGACACCGGGCTTATACAACCGGGGGGTGGGCAATGCCTGACCAGGAACACCCGGACACCACCGAAGCGGGCACGGGCAACGCCGACTACGCCGCCGCCCTCAGCGGCCTGGCCGCCGTGGAGTCCGGCCTCGCCTCCGTGCGGGAACGGCTCACGGCCCTCGCCGCCGTGCGCCCGTCCCGGCCGGCCGAGCCGGTGATGCCGGGCGGGATCGCCGAGGTGATCCACGGCGAGACGGAACAGCAGCACATGATCGAGCAGCTGCAGCGCGAGGCCCGCAAGGAGGTGCTGACCTTCGTGCGGCCGCCGTACGTCGCCGCGGCGGGCAACGTCGTGCAGAAGGAGCGGCTGACCGCCGGGGTCGAGTACCGCTCCCTGTACGAGACGACGGCCCTGGTGTACCCCGGGGCGGCCGACATGCCGGGCTTCGTCGAGCCGGGCGAGCTGGCCCGGGCGGCGCCGACCGTGCCGATGAAGCTGATGATCGTCGACGCCGAGCGGGCGCTGCTGCCGCTGTCCGGCGGCCGCGACCGGTCCGTGGTCTCCTCCGCCGGCCTGCTGCTGCTCCACCCCTCGGTGCTGGTCGACGCGCTGCTGGAGCTCTTCGAGGACCGCTGGCTGCGCGGCACGCCGCTGCGCATGCCCTCGCTCGGCGAGACGGAGGAGGACCCGGAGTTCCCCGGCTCCCCCGAGCTCGACGAGCAGCTGCTCTCGCTGCTGATGTCCGGGCTGCCCGACAAGGCGATCGCCTCCCAGCTGGGGATATCCCTGCGCACGCTGCAGCGCAGGATCCGGTCCCTGATGGAGTCCACCGGAACCGCCAACCGCACCCAGCTCGCCTGGTTCGTCGCGCAGCAGCGACTGACCTGAGTCGGGGCCGCCCAGCGGTTGCGGCGGGCACCGGACGGGGCAACAAATCGTTGTACGGGTCGGGCCACGAGGGTCCGCACACCCGGCGCGGGAGGTGGACGTTGTCCAGGGCAAGGGTGGCGCGGCGGATCGCGACGGCCGCCGCGTACGGAGGTGGCGGCATCGGGCTGCTGGGCGGCGCCGCGGTCGGCCTGGTGCTGACCGAGGCCGCGCTCGCCCGCAGGACCGTGGGCGGCTCCGACGCCGTCCCGCCCCGCGCGGACGGCGTCTACGGCGCCGCCTTCGCGCTGAGCACCGACGAGCGGCCGATCGTGCTGGCCCTCGTGGGCGACTCCACGGCGGCGGGGCAGGGGGTGCACCGGGCGAGCCAGACCCCCGGCGCATTGCTGGCCTCCGGGGTGGCGGCGGTGGCGGAACGGCCGGTACGGCTGGTCAACGTGGCCAATCCCGGCGCACAGTCCGACGACCTGGCCCGCCAGGTCGATCTTCTGCTGGGGCCCACTCTCGGTACCGCGCCCGATCTGTGCGTGATCATGATCGGGGCGAACGACGTGACCCGGCGGATGCCGCTGGCCGTCTCGGTGCGGATGCTGTCCGACGCGGTGCGGCGGCTGCGCGAGGCCGGCTGCGAGGTGATCGTCGGGACCTGCCCCGACCTGGGCACGATCGAGCCGGTCTACCAGCCGCTGCGCTGGATCGCGCGGCGGCTGAGCCGTCAGCTCGCGGCCGCGCAGACCATCGCGGTGGTCGGCCTCGGCGGCCGCACCGTGTCACTGGGCGACCTGCTCGGGCCCGAGTTCGAGTCCCGCCCCCGCGAGATGTTCGGCCCGGACAACTACCACCCGTCGGCCGAGGGTTACGCGACCGCGGCCATGGCGATGCTGCCGACGCTGTGCTCCGCGGTCGGGCTGTGGCCCGAGGAGGACGAGCGCCCCGACGCCCGGCGCGGCGAGGGCTTCCTCCCGGTGGCCCAGGCCGCCGCGGAAGCCGCGGGCGAGGCCGGCACCGAGGTCACCGCGGCCGCCGGCACGGTCTCCGGCCCCCGCGGCCGCTGGGCCCTCCTCAAGCGCCGCCGCCGTCGCCGCCTCCCCGACGCGACGGAACCCGCCGCCACGGCGGCGGCCGAGGCCGCCCAGAACTAGCGCCTCCGGCAGGTTGCGGGCCCTCCGGGCGGCGGTACCCGCCGCCGTCCGCGGGACCGCTGCGCCTGCGGCGGGGGGCTGTCTCCCACCCACCGCCCGAACTCCGGACCACCAGGCCCCGTCGCGGACCGCCGCCGTCCGCAGAAGGCGCAGGGGCCGCCCCCGCGCGGTGCGGCCCTTCGGGCGGTGGGACGCGCCGTGCGGCAACCCGCCACCGCCGTCCGCGGGACCGCTGCGCCTGCGGCGGGGGGCTGTCTCCCACCCACCGCCCGAACTCCGGACCACCAGGCCCCGCCGCGGACCGCCGCCGTGGCTGCGGAAGCCACAGGGGCCGCCCCCGCGCGGTGCGGCCCTTCCGGCCGCGGTACGCGCCGTGCGGCAACCCGCCGCCGGCCGCGGGTCCGCTGCGCCTGCGGCGGGGAGCTGTCTCCCACCCACCGCCCGAACTCCGGACCACCAGGCCCCGCCGCGGACCGCCGCCGTCCGCAGAAGGCGCAGGGGCCGCCCCCGCGCGGTGCGGCCCTTCGGGCGGCGGGACGCGCCGTGCGGCAACCCGCCGCCGCCGGCCGCGGGTCCGCTGCGCCTGCGGCGGGGGCTGTCTCCCATCCACCCGCGAGGGCACCCGTCGCGGATGCCGCCCACCGCTTGCCGCAGGGGGTCGACCCCCGCGCGGTGCGGCCCCCGGGGCGGCGTTGCGCGCCGCACGGCAACCCCGCGCCTTCACCCGCCGCCGTCCGCCCCAACGGCCATGACGCCCGGAACCGGCGTCAGCCGGCCTTACGCTGGTTGAAGCGGAGCAGGTTGCCGGAGGGGTCGCGGAAGGCGCAGTCACGGACGCCGTAGGGCTGGTCCATGGGCTCCTGGAGCACCTCGCCGCCCGCGTCGCGGATGCGCTCGAAGGTGGCGTCGACGTCACCGGTGGCGAAGATGACCCCGCGCAGCATGCCCTTGGCCAGCAGCTCGCTCATGGCCTGCTTGTCCGCGTCGGAGGCGCCCGGGTCCGCCAGGGGCGGTTCGAGCACGATCTCCACGCCGGGCTGGTCGGGCGAGCCGACCGTCACCCAGCGCATGCCCTCGAAGCCGACGTCGTTGCGGACCTCCAGTCCGAGGACGTCGCGGTAGAAGGGCAGCGCCTTGTCGTGGTCGTCGACGGCGATGAAGCACTGTGACAGCGTGATGTCCATGCGGACCACGCTAGGCCCGCGGCGCGGTCTTCGCTTCCCTGTTCCTGACCGGCCTGGTGTACCGCTTCGCGATGCACGCCGGGATCGGCGCGCCCGGCCCGTGGTCGCGCGCGCGGTAGGCGCTCGGGGTCTCGCCCACGAGTTCGGTGAAGCGCGAGCTGAAGGAGCCGAGCGAGGTGCAGCCGACCGCGAAGCAGACCTCCGTGACCGTGAGGTCGCCGCGCCGCAGCAGGGCCTTGGCGCGCTCGATCCGGCGCGTCATGAGGTAGCTGTACGGGGACTCGCCGAACGCGGCCCGGAAGCTGCGCGAGAAGTGGCCGGGGGACATCAGCGCCGCGCGGGCCAGTGCGGGGACGTCGAGGGGCTCCGCGTAGTCACGGTCCATCGCGTCACGGGCGCGCCGCAGCCGTACCAGGTCGTCCGGATTCACCACGTCAGCATCGCACGGGGGGGCGCGTTCGCCACGAGGATGCGCCATCATGGACTAAGCAAGCGCTCAGAAAGAGGTCCGCGTCACAGCCCCCAGGCCGTGACTCCCTCCGCTACGTACAGGTAACTTCCCAGAGAGTCCCAGCCGTACCCCCGCCGCCTCGTCGAGGAGTCGCGATGCCCGAAGCCGTGATCGTCTCTGCCGCCCGCTCCCCCATCGGCCGGGCCGTCAAGGGGTCCCTGAAGGACCTGCGCCCCGACGACCTGACCGCCACGATCATCCAGGCGGCCCTCGCCAAGGTGCCGCAGCTCGACCCGCGCGAGATCGACGACCTGATGCTGGGCTGCGGCCTGCCCGGCGGCGAGCAGGGTCACAACCTGGGCCGGATCGTGGCCGTGCAGATGGGCATGGACCACCTCCCGGGCTGCACGGTCACGCGTTATTGCTCCTCGTCGCTGCAGACGACCCGGATGGCGCTGCACGCCATCAAGGCGGGCGAGGGCGACGTCTTCATCTCCGCCGGCGTCGAGACCGTGTCCCGCTTCGTCAACGGCAGCTCCGACGGCATGCCCGGCACCCACAACCCGCTCTTCGCCGAGGCCGAGGCCCGCACCGCGGCCCGCGCCGCGCAGGGCGGCGGGGAATGGCACGATCCGCGCGAGGACGGGCTGGTCCCTGACGCGTACATCGCGATGGGCCAGACCGCCGAGAACCTGGCGGCCCTCAAGGGCGTCACCCGCGCCGACCAGGACGAGTTCGGCGTCCGCTCGCAGAACCTGGCCGAAGAGGCCATCAAGAACGGCTTCTGGGAGCGCGAGATCACCCCGGTGACGCTGCCCGACGGCACGGTCGTCGCCAAGGACGACGGCCCGCGCGCCGGGGTCACCCTGGAGGCCGTGCAGGGTCTGAAGCCGGTCTTCCGCCCCGACGGCACCGTGACCGCCGGCAACTGCTGCCCGCTGAACGACGGCGCCGCGGCGCTGGTCGTCATGAGCGACACCAAGGCGCGCGAGCTCGGCATCACCCCGCTCGCCCGGGTGGTCTCCACCGGCGTCTCCGGCCTCTCCCCCGAGATCATGGGCCACGGCCCGGTCGAGGCGTCCCGCCAGGCACTGAAGCGTGCCGGGCTGACCATCGACGACATCGACCTGGTCGAGATCAACGAGGCCTTCGCGGCGCAGGTCATCCCCTCCTACCGGGACCTGGGCGTCGACATCGACCGGCTCAACGTCAACGGCGGCGCGATCGCCGTCGGTCACCCCTTCGGCATGACGGGCGCCCGCATCACCACCACGCTGATCAACTCGCTCCAGTGGCACGACAAGCAGTTCGGCCTGGAGACCATGTGCGTCGGCGGCGGCCAGGGCATGGCCATGGTCATCGAGCGCCTGTCGTAACGGGCCCCGCCGGCCCTTCCCGAACCCTCGGACGAACGTTCGAGACACAAGTCGCAATCGAACCGCCCCCTGGATGTGACCTAATCCCGGGGGCGGTCGTTTAGGCAGGTCAGAGGCGTGCCACTGGTACGGGGCGAGACTTTGGACCCTCCCATTTCGTGACGTTCCGCACTGCAGAGGCCATGGATTCCGGTGCAGAGTGGTGGTGTACAGGGGGCCAGGCTCGGGAAAGCACAGTCGGGAGTACGCCAGTGAGCGCCATGTTCCTCGTCCTGCTGGCGGGCGCGGCAACCGCCGTGGCCGCCGGCTCCGCCGCGCTGTTCGCCACACGCGGCGTACGTCGTGACGTCGCGGCCCTGCGCGCGGACCTGGCCGAGGCCCGTGCCGGGCGGGCGGCCGGGGTTCCCGCCGCACGCACCACTCCGGACGCCGAGGCCATCCGCACCGCCGTCGCCGACGCGCTCGCCGACGAGCGGGAGCGCGAACTGGCCGAGGCACGTGCCTTCTGGGCCGCTCAGGAAGCCCCCCTCGGCTACGGGACGGGCGAGTCCGGCGAGGCCCTCGTGGACCCGCAGCTCGACGCCCAGCTCTTCGGCGGCCAGGGGGCCGGCCCGGTTCCGGGCGCCGCCGGCACCGACTACGAGGTGCTGCCGTACGGCCCGTTCCTGCCCCGCCAGGCCGACCTCGCGGGCCTGGAGCCCGGTGGCCCGGCGCCCTTCCGGCACCCCTCCGACCCCGACTTCGGCGTCCCGGCACCGGTCGTGGCCAACCAGGAGCAGACCGCCGAGCGCCTGTCCGAACTCGCGGACCTGCGGATGCCGCTCGCCGACGTCCGTCCCGGCCCGCTCGGCACGCTCGACGTGTACGTCTTCGCCGACGGCACCACGCTCTGCATGACCCCGGGCGACCGGGACACCGCCGACCGCCTCTGCGACGCCCTGGACCAGGGCGAGTCCCCGATACTGCTGGGCGGCTCCGCCGTCGCGGGCGGCTACGCGCTGACCTTCACCTACGGCGAGGAGTCCGTCTACGTGCTCGCCGACCGGGTGGTCGCCTCGCTGTAGCCCGTCCTGCCCGTCCTACAGACCGCACCGCGCGGCCGTGTCCCCGATCCGGGACACGGCCGCGTCGCGTACGTGCGCCAGTTCCGGATGCGGTTCCAGGGCGGCGGCCAGGTCGTGGGCGGCCACGGAGATCTGGTCGCCGATCACGAAGACCCCCTCGTCCGGCACCGGCACCGGTTCCCGCCCGGGGAACTCGATCCGCTGTGCCAGGGCGGCCAGTTCACGGGCGAGTTCCAGGCCCGCCCGGGCCACCTCGCCACGGAGCCGGCTCTGCGGCAGGGAGCGGTAACGCGCCGCCAGGAGTCCGGCGGCGTCGCGGAGCGTCGTACAGTCCAGCACGGCGCGAGCCTACCGGTGCGTACACACAACCGAGTGCGTTGCACTGTTGCCAACGGTCGACGGCTCAGGCACGGTGGGGTGACCGGAACGCATACCGGAGGCGCCGATGTCACAGACCTTCTCGGAAGAGACCCACCGGAACCTGCTCTCCCACATCCCCCACTGCACCGGCCGCGAGATCGGCGAATGGCTTCGCACGGTCGACGACGGGCCCGCTTTCCTCCGCTTCGAGGAGAAAGTCAGCTGGCTCCGCAGCGAGCACGACCTGTCCTACGGACACGCCAAGGCCATCGTCCACGAATACGACCTGAGGCGGGCCGCGCGGAGGTTCGGCTGACGCGCCTCCCCTCCCGCACATGCGAACGGGCCCCGAAAGGCATTGCCTCCGGGGCCCGTTGAATGTCCCTCGCGGGTCAGCGCACTCAGTCGTCGCCGCGCAGGATCGCGATCAGCCGCAGCATCTCCAGGTAGATCCAGACCAGGGAGAGCGTGAGCCCGAAGGCCGCCAGCCAGGACTCCTGGCGCGGAGCGCCGTACTGGATGCCGTCCTCGATCTGCTTGAAGTCCAGCGACAGGAAGAACGCGCCCAGCGCGATCCCGATGATGCCGACCACGATGCCGAGCCCACCGCTGCGCAGGCCGAGGCCGTCACCGCCGCCGATCATCGCGGCGATCAGGTTGACGAACGTCAGGATGACGAAGCCGATGGCGATCGCCATGCCGATGCGGGCGTAGCGGGCGGTGACCCGGATGAGGCGGGTGCGGTACGCCACCAGCATGCCGACGAAGACCGCCATGGTCCCCAGCACGGCCTGCAGCGGGATGCCCGGCCACATGAAGTTGAGGATCTTGCTCCAGATGCCGAGGAAGACACCCTCGAAGACCGCGTAGCCGAGGATCAGCGCGGGCGAGGCCTCACGCTTGAACGACTGGATCAGGCCCAGGACCAGGGCCACGAGCGAGGCGCCGATCGCCAGGCCGTAGCTCTTCTCCGAGACCGGCAGCACGAACCACGCCACGAGCGCGCCGAGCACCACGGTGCCCAGGGTCATGGCGGTGCGCATGACGACGTCGTCCATCGTCATCCGGCCGGTCTGCACGGGGGCGCCCGGCGGGGCCTGGTACGTGGTGTCGTAGGGGTTGCTGCCCGCGTACGGGTTCGTGCCCGCGTAGGGGTTGCCGCCCGTCTGGGGGACGCCCTGCGTCTGCGGCTGACCGCCGAAGCCCGCGTAGCCCTCCCCGCGGGAGAACCCACGCCGCGAGAAGACCGGGTTGCTGCTCCTCATCTGTCACTCCTCCATGGCCGCGCGATACGGCTCCGCACCAAGAGTAATGGTATGGCAAAGCGGGTCGCCTACGCCTCAAGGAGGATCTTTTGCGGCCCGCTCACCATGCCTGCCACCACGCCTTTCCCCGTCCCCGCGGCGCCACACCGCCGGGGGAGGAACGGCGGGTGCCGGGGAGGGGCGGTCCCCTCCCCGGCACCCGCCGGAAGTGGATCCTCGCTCAGCGACGCGTCGCCAGGATCTCGCTCAGCACGTCGTGCACGTAGGTGTTGGCGTGCTTGCCGGTGAAGCGGTTCGCGAGCGGGCCGGCCGCGGTGACGGGGACGTCCACACCGGTGTGACCGGAGGTGGTCCAGTCGATGTAGAACGACTTGTCGCTGCCGCGGATGCTGAACGGACCGTCCTCGGCGGAGATGCCGTCGCCGGACTCGTCGGCGGAGTCGGCCTCCTCCACGGCCAGGCCGCCGGTCTCGTGGTCACCGGTGACGACCAGCAGGGTGTCGGGGTGGGTGGCCACGTAGGCGCGGGCCACCGCGACGGCCTTCTCCAGCTCCTGCATGGACTGCAGGACGCGGGTGCCGTTGTTGGAGTGCGCGAACTCGTCCACGCCCTCCTCCTCGACCATGAGGAAGAAGCCCTTCTTGTTCTTGTCCAGCGTGCTGAGGGCCTTGCTGGTCATGGTGGACAGGCCGACCACCGGGTTGTACACGTCGCCCTGGCCCTCGGGACGCTGCTGGAACATCTCCTCGTTGGCGAAGAGACCGAGGAGCTTGCCGCCCTTGGCGCGGCTGAGCTGGTCCGCGCTGGAGACGTAGGAATAGCCGGCCTTCTTGGCCTTCGTGATCAGGTCACCCTTGGTGCCCTTGCTCGCCTCGGACGTGTCCTCGGCGGGCTTGTCCTGGAAGGCGCCGGGGCTGCCCGCGGGCAGCCACCAGTCCTCGCCACCGCCCAGGATGACGTCGGGCTTGCTGACCTCGATGTACTGGCGCGCGATCTCGTCCTGCGCCGACCGGTTGGCCGTGCTGGAGAAGAAGGCGGCCGGCGACGCGTCGGTGACCTGCGCGGTCGTGACCAGGCCGGTGGCCTTGCCGGCGGCCTTGGCCTGCTGGCCCAGGGTGGCCAGCGGGTTGCCGTCCACGTCGACGCTGATCGCGCCGTTGTAGGTCTTCTCACCGGTCGCCCACGCGGTCGCGGCCGCGGCGGAGTCGGTGACGACGGCCTTCGGGTCGTCCGGCTCGGTGGTCAGCTGACCCGAGTAGGGGAGCTTGTCCATCGCGAGCTGACCGTTCAGACCGGTCAGGTGCAGGCGCGCGGCCTGCCGGGCGGCGGCACCCATGCCGTCGCCGTTGATGAAGATGACGTTCTTCGCAGCCGGGGCCTTGCCCTTGCTTGCGGTCTGC
The DNA here is from genome assembly GCF_033792805.1 of Streptomyces sp. PA03-1a. Taxonomy (NCBI): domain Bacteria; kingdom Bacillati; phylum Actinomycetota; class Actinomycetes; order Kitasatosporales; family Streptomycetaceae; genus Streptomyces; species Streptomyces sp. PA03-1a. The sequence continues at coordinate 25,834 of NZ_JARAVO010000022.1, read as the reverse complement.
GGGGCCGTGGCCGACGCACCCAGCGTCGGGCTGACCACCATGGTCACGACCGCGGCGGCGGCCGCAGCCGCCACGGGCGCGGCGTACCGCCGGGCCCTGCGTACACCCTCGGACACAACGACCTCCGTTGCTCACTGCTTGCCATTGCTTGGCTGTGAACTTAGGAGCCTTAGGGGGAAGGTTGACTAAGCGCAGATGTCCAGAACGCGACGGAACCTTCAGGTGACGGTAAAAGCCTAGGCCCGGACTTGTCCGTACAGGTGGTCGCGGCAGCCTCACGCGCGGGCCGCCCCGCACGGCCGCATCCGGCGCGTTCTTGCAGATCACCGCCGTCGCAGGGCATCGTGATGCGCGCAGCGGGGAGGGCCGGGGGAACGGGCGCGCCGTTCACATACCGTTCGTCCACGGCAAGGGGACGGTGAAGTCGTCCTCGACCGGCGGGTCCAGTTCGTGCGCCAGCAGGCCGGTGGCGGCGAAGCACCGCACGCGGACGGCGGCCGGGCTGACGTCCAGCCGCAGGAAGCTCTTGAAGAACGGCGGGCTGTACGTCGCCGAGCCCGGGGAGAGCAGACGGGTGAGCACCCGGCGGACGGGCAGGCGCAGCCGGCGCCTGCGGTCCGGCCGGGGCGGAGCACCCAGGACGCCGGCGACGAAGCGGGTCCGCCAGGTCACGCGGGCGCCGGTGGCCCGGGTGGCCGGGATGCCGAGACGCCGGGCGAGGACCGCGGACGCCTCGTCCGGGGTCAGGTCGAACAGGCGGCGCAGGTGGAGCCGGCGGCCGTAGAGCCGGCTGTAGAAGGCGAGGGAGTCGCCGCGCATCGGGTAGCAGCGGAAGCGGTCCTCGGTGACGCCGCCGACCTCCACCCGGGGGATCGTGTGGGTGGCGTGCATGAAGGCGCCCCCGCCGCCGGAGACGACGTATTCGATCCTCCGGCCGTCCACGTCCACCGGGTAGCGCTGGTAGTTGTGGATGTCCCCGCCGATCACGGCGACGAAGTTGTGCTCCGGGTCGCGGACGACCTCGTCGACCGTGCCGCCGCCCTCGATGGCGCAGGGGTGGTGCTCGCCGTCCACGTAGATCGGGGAACCGGTGACGAGGATCTTGGGGCGGGGCCCCAGGGAGACCTGGCGCAGCCACTCGCCCTGCTCCCTGTCGATGTCGCCGAGCAGCCCGGTGTCGATGCCTATGATCCGTATCGGCCCCGAGTCGATCGCCCAGTACGGGCCGGGCTGGGAGGCCGCCTGCGAGGGCGCTGAGCGCATCCGGCGGGCCTCGTCGAGCCGGGCGTCGTCCGGCACGTCGGGCTTCGCCCACAGCAGGCTGCGCCACCAGGCCCGGGTCAACCGGCGGGGGCGCGGCGCGGGCGGCAGGGCGGGGGCGCGGCAGAACACCCGCATGAAGCCGTTGAGCCCGTCGTACCAGTCGTGGTTCCCGGGGATGGCGTAGACGGGGGCGTCGTAGTCCCGGTAGGGCCGGAAGAACTTCGTGTCGTACTCGTTGGCGCTGCCGACGGGGTAGAGGACGTCGCTGCAGATCACGGCGTAGCGCGTGCCGGCGCCCGCCTTGAGCATCCCGGGGACGACGGCGTACTGCGGGTCGTCGCCCTCGCCGGTGTCGCCGAGGAGGAGGAAGGAGAAGGTGTCGGGGTCGTCCCGCTCGATCACCAGGTCCGCGCCGGACGCCCCTCGCTCCAGTTGGCCGTTCACCCAGCGCTGCCGGTCCCGGCCGGTCGGGTCGCCGAACAGCGAGGCGAGCGGGCCGTTGCGGGCCTTCCACAGGGTCACCGGGTCCAGCCACGACAGGTTGACCACCCGGGCCGGCATCAACTCCCGGTAGGCGCCGGGCTGCTGGCTCTCCCAGCCGGCGCCGGACAGGGATTCACGCGAGGAGTCGGACACGGGCGCACTGTAGCAACCGGGCCGGGCGCCGAAGGCGGCGCCCGGAACTGCGCTCAGTCCTGCGCGTCCTGTGGGTACCAGCGCAGTTCGACCGTGTTGCCGTCCGGGTCCTCGACGTAGGTCGACAGGGCGGAGCCGCGCGCGCCGAACCGCCGCACGTTGGCCTCCAGCACCGTGAACACCCCGGACGCGACGACCTCTTCCCAGTCCAGCGGTTCGACGGTGAGGCAGATGTGGTCGACGTTGGACTCGCCGCGGGGCCCGGCGACCAGGTCGATGATGGTCTCCCGGGTGACCCGCACCGACGGGAACGGGGCCTTCCCCGCGCGCCATTCGTCGACGCGCACCGGTTCCAGGCCGAGCGGTCCGGTGTAGAAGGCCAGGGACCGCTCGACGTCGGCGACGTTGAGGACCAGGTGGTCGAAGGCCTTCACGCGCAGCACGGTCATGTCTCCTCCAGGGGTGGTGTGCCGTGGACGTCCTCCACGATCCGCCGGGGGGCCGCCGTCATCAAGGCATGATCGCCGTACGATCGTTGAGCGGAACTCAACGCCGAGGGGGAAGCGTGCTGGAGCGGGTGGAGATCGAGGCCTTCCTCACCCTCGCCGAGGAGCTGCACTTCGGCCGGACCGCCGAGCGCCTGGGCGTCACCACCGGGCGGGTCAGCCAGGTGGTGGGCAAGCTGGAACGCACCATCGGCTGCCCGCTCTTCGAACGGAACAGCCGCAGCGTCCGGATCACCCCGGTCGGCAGGCGGCTCGCGGACGATCTGCTCCCCCTCGTCGCCGGGCTGGAGGAAGCGCTGCGCAGGGCCGCCGACGCCGGCCGCGGCATCACCGGCGCGCTGCGCGTGGCCTTCCTCGGCGAGGGCACGGCGCCCACGCTGCTGAGGGTGGTCCGCCTGTTCTCCGAGCGCCACCCCGACTGCCGGGTGGACGTGCGCGAGGTCCAGCTGGCCACCTCCCGGGCGAGCCTGCTGGACGGTTCCGTCGACGTGCTCCTTGCCTCCTTCCCCTTCGACGGGATGGTCCGCGGACCGGTGCTGCTCAGGGAGCGCCGGGTGCTCGCGGTGGCCGCGGGGCACCCGGCGGCCGGCCGGGAGTCGGTGTCGCTCGAGGTGCTCGCGGACCACCCCGTGGTGCAGTACCCGGAGGTGACCTCGGTGGCGTTCAAGCGGGACCGCACCCCGGAGCGCACCCCGTCGGGCCGTACGGTCCCGAAGGGGCCGGCCGGCGGGTCGTTCTCCGAGATGCTCACCCTGGTGGCGCTGGGCCGGGGCGTCCTCCCCGTCGGGGAGCACGCCCGCCGCTACTACCCCCGGCCGGACCTCGCCTACGTCCCCCTCCACGACGCACCGCCCATCGAGCGCGGCCTGGTGTGGCGGCACGGCAACACCACGGCCCGGGTCCGCGCGTTCGCCCGTGCGGCGGCGGACGTCGCGGCCACCCGACCCGACCGGGCACGGGATGTCGGGTCCGGCGGGGTGCCCGACGCCTAGCGTGGGTCGTGGAAGAGGAAGGGGAACGGGAGTGCTGGAACGTCTCAACCAGGCCCTGGAGCACGTCGAGCGCCATCTCGACGGGCAGGTCGACGTGGCCGCGCTGGCACGCGTCGCGGGCACCTCGGAGTACCACCTGCGCCGGATGTTCTCCGCGCTCGCGGGCATGCCGCTCTCGGAGTACGTACGGCGCCGCCGGCTGACCGTCGCCGGCGCGGAGGTGCTCGCGGGGCCCGCGACGCTGCTGGAGGTCGCGGTGCGCTACGGGTACGGATCGGGCGAGGCCTTCGCCCGGGCGTTCCGCGCCGTGCACGGGGTCGGGCCGGGCGAGGCCCGGCGCACCGGCGCCGCGCTGGTCTCCCAGCCCCGGTTGGCCTTCCGCCTCACCGTCGAAGGGAGCAGCAGCATGCGTTACCGCGTCGTGGACAGGCCGGACTTCAGGGTCGTCGGCCTCAAGGCCCGGGTCCCCCTGGTGCACTCGGGGCCGAACCAGGCGATCGTCGATTTCGTCCGCGGGATCGACCCGCGGCTCGTGGCACGTCTGGAGGAGCTGTCGGACCAGGAACCGCGAGGGGTCGTCGCGGTCTGCGACGAACTGGACCCGAGCCGCGCCGAAGGCACCTTTCTCGACTACCACCAGGGGGTGATCACGTCGGCGGCCGCGCCCGACGGCACCACGGTCCTCCCCGTGCCTGCGGGCACCTGGGCGGTCTTCACCACCTCAGGGCCGGCGCCGCAGGCCATCCAGGAGCTGTGGCGGGACGTGTTCACCCAGTGGTTCCCCTCCAACCCGTACCGCAGCCGCCCCGGCCCCGAGATCCTGCGCGCCCGTCCGTCCGCGGACGGGACCGAGGCGGAGGCCGAACTGTGGCTCCCGGTGGAACGGGAACAGGGCTGAGAACGTGGCGGTGGTGCCACGCCGGTGAGGAAGTGAGTGCCCGGAACCGGATTCGAACCGGTACGCCCGCAAGGGGCAGCGAGGTTTAAGCTCGCCGTGTCTGCATTCCACCATCCGGGCGTGGCGGTACGAGAGCGCAGTACGAGCCTATCCGGCGGGGCGGGTGGAACAGGGCCCAGGATTCGTCATGTTGTCTGATTTTAAGGCTGACTGACGGGCCATCAGATATGTGCCGTCCGGAGGAAAGCACAGGCCCGGGGCGGTCCGGGCGGCGGACCGCACCCGCTGCATATGACGCGAAATCGCTTCCACCCGGGGGCGGGATGTCGGGGTCCCCGTCATCCCCAAGTAGGACGCGAGGGTCCGCGCGTACCTCTCGGGACTGCCTGCAGAACCACGATGTGGACGGATCCCGGCGACGTCTCCCGTCGGGACGATGGAGGGGTCCGATCGACTCCCCCGTCCCGACAGGAGCAGCGTGCCGTGACCACCACCACCGCACACCCCACCGCCACGGCCACGGCCGCCCGCGCCACCGACCTCAGCAAGGTCTACGGGGAGGGCGAGACCCGGGTCGTCGCGCTCGACGCGGTGACGGTCGAGTTCCGAGCCGGCGAGTACACCGCGATCATGGGGCCCTCGGGCTCGGGCAAGTCCACGCTGATGCACTGCATGGCGGGCCTGGACACCGTCTCGTCCGGCTCGGCGCGGATCGGCGACACCGAGCTGTCCTCGCTGAAGGACAAGCAGCTCACCAAGCTCCGCCGGGACAAGATCGGCTTCGTCTTCCAGGCGTTCAACCTGCTGCCGACGCTCACCGCCGCGGAGAACATCACGCTCCCGATGGACATCGCCGGCCGCAGGACCGACAAGCAGTGGCTGGACCGGGTCGTCGAGACGGTCGGACTGTCCGGGCGGCTGTCGCACCGGCCGTCCCAGCTGTCCGGCGGACAGCAGCAGCGGGTCGCCGTCGCCCGGGCACTGGCCAGCCGGCCCGAGATCATCTTCGCCGACGAGCCGACCGGCAACCTCGACTCCCGTTCCGGCGCGGAGATCCTCGGCTTCCTCCGCAACTCCGTGAAGGAGCTCGGCCAGACGGTCGTCATGGTCACCCACGACCCGGTCGCCGCCTCCTACGCCGACCGCGTGGTCTTCCTCGCCGACGGGCGGATCGTCGACGAGCTGCACGGCCCGACCGCGGACACGGTGCTGGAGCGCATGAAGCGCTTCGACGCCAAGGGCCGTACCAGCTGATCCGCGCCGCCGACCACGAGCCACGACCGAGAGACAAGCCCTGACATGTTCCGTACCGCCCTGCGCAATGTGCTGGCGCACAAGGCCAGACTGCTGATGACCGTGCTCGCCGTGATGCTCGGCGTCGCCTTCGTCTCCGGCACCCTGGTGTTCACCGACACCATCGGCAATGCCCTCCGCAAGGCCTCCGCGAGGAGCTACTCCGACGTCTCGGTCGCCGTCACCTACGGGGACGTCGACCATCCGCTCCCCCAGCGGCTGGTGGACGAGATCGGCCGGCTGCCCGGCACCGCGTCCACCACCGCGACCGTCACCGGCTTCACCGCGGTCGCCGGCAAGGACGGCCGGCTGGTCGGCGACGGCTGGTCCACCCGCGGCGGCAACTACGCCGGTGCGGACCGCTATCCGATACGCGAGGGACGCGCCCCGCGGACCTCCTCCGAGATCGCGCTGGACTCCAAGACCGCGGAGCGGACGGGCTACGCCGTCGGCGACACCGTCCGGATGTCCATCGACGGCCCGGTGATGCGGCAGAAGGTGACCGGCGTCTTCTCCACCGACGACGGCAACGTCGCCGCGGGCGGCAGCCTGGTGCTCTTCGACACGGCCACGGCCCAGAAGCTCTTCGGCAAGCCGGGCACGTACGAGGAGATCGACGTCAAGGCGGCGCCGGGCACCGCGCAGGCCACGCTCAGGGCCGAGATCGAAAAGCTGCTGCCGCGCTACGCCAAGGACGCCACCGCGACCACCGGGCAGAAACTGGCCGACGACGAGGCCCGGCAGATCGCCTCCGACCTCAGCACCTTCAACACCACCCTGCTCAGCTTCGCCGGCATCGCGCTCTTCGTCGGCATCTTCATCATCGCCAACACCTTCACCATGCTCGTCGCCCAGCGCACCAAGGAACTCGCGCTGCTGCGCGCGGTCGGCGCCAGCCGCCGGCAGGTGACGCGGTCGGTGCTGGCCGAGGCCCTCGTGGTGGGCGTGGTGGCCGGTGCCACCGGGTTCCTGCTGGGCATCGGCATCGCGGCCGTCATGCGGGCGGTGCTCGGCTCGGCGGGCGCGGAACTGCCCGAGGGCGCCCTGTCCGTACAGCCCGGCACGGCCGGGGCTGCGCTCGCCGTCGGTGTGGGCGTCACCATGCTCGCCGCATGGCTGCCGGCCCGCCGGGCCGCCAAGATCCCGCCGGTCGCGGCGATGAGCAGCGTGCACGCCCCGGCCACCGTCAAGGGCCTGCTCCTGCGCAACACCCTCGGCGCGCTGCTGTCGGCGGCCGGTGTGGTCCTGGTGCTGGCCGGCTCGGGGATGAAGGACAACGGCAACATGGTCCTGGGCGGCGGCGCAGGGCTGCTGCTGATCGGCGTCTTCGTCCTCACGCCGCTGCTGTCCCGGCCGGTGGTCGCCGCGGCCGCGCCGCTGCTGCGGCCCTTCGGGGTCACGGGCAAGCTCGCCCGGCAGAACTCGGTGCGCAACCCGCGGCGCACCGCCGCGACCGCGTCGGCCCTGATGATCGGTCTCACCTTGATCACCGCCCTCACGGTGGTGGCCATCTCGGTCAAGACCACCGTGGACGAAATGGCCGCCGCCCACCTGAAGGCCGACTACCAGATCACGATGGCCACCGGCCGGAACCTCTCGCCCGAGGTGGCCGAGCGGGTCGCCGGCATCGACGGCGTCAGCGACTCCAGCGCGGTGCGCGACGCGCACACCGAACTGGGCGGCGAGGACGAGTGGGTCACCGGCGTCGACGCGCCGCAGATCGGGCGGCTGCTTACCCTGGACTTCACCCACGGCTCCCTGGCCTCGGTGCACGGCGACTCCATGGTCGTGGACTCCGACACCGCCGAGCGGCGCGGCTGGCACACCGGGCAGAGCCTGCCGGTGCGCTACGACGACGGCACCAAGGGGCGGTTGACGATCGGCGGCGTCTACGAGGGCGGCGACCTCATCAACGGCGTGATCATGGACAACGCCACGGTCACCCCGCACACCCCCGAAGCAGGGGACATGCGGGTGCTGGTGAGGATGGCCGGCGGTGCCGAAGAGGCCAACCAGGACGCGCTGGTGAAGGCGCTCGGCGAGAACCCGGTGATCAAGGTCCAGGACAAGGCGGCCATCTCCCGCGAGCTCAGTTCCACGATCGACCTGATGCTGAACATCCTCTACGGGCTGCTCGCGATGGCCGTGCTGGTCGCAGTGCTGGGTGTGATCAACACGCTGGCGATGTCGGTCTTCGAGCGCAAGCACGAGATCGGCATGCTGCGCGCGATCGGCCTGGACCGTACCGCGGTCAAGCGGATGATCCGGCTGGAGTCCCTGGTGATCTCGCTGTTCGGCGCGGTACTGGGCCTCGGGCTCGGGGTGTTCCTCGCCTGGGCCGTCGGCGGGCTGATCAAGCCACAGCTGCCGAGCTACGCGATGACGCTGCCCTGGGACAGGATCGGGGTGTTCCTGGCGATGGCCGCCCTGGTGGGCGTCCTGGCCGCGCTGTGGCCGGCCCGGCGGGCGTCCAGGCTGAACATGCTGGAGGCCATCAAGGCCGAGTAGCGGGACGGCGGGAGGCGCCCGAGGGGCGGAGGCCACGACGGCCTCCGCCCCTCGGCATGTCAGTCCTGCCGGCCCGGGCCCAGCCAGTCGGCCCGGGTGCGGGGCATCCCGGAGCCGCCGTCCTTGGTCGGGCGGACGGCGAGCACCTGGTTGACGCCGATGCGGTTCTGCTCGAAGGAGAGCGCGGAGGCCGCCATGTACAGCCGCCAGACACGGGCGCGGCCGGCTCCGGCGAGGCGGACGGCCTCCGGCCAGTGCGCCTCCAGGTTGGCGACCCACTGCCGCAGGGTCAGGGCGTAGTGCTCGCGGATCGCCTCCACGTCCCGTACCTCGAGTCCGGCCTCCTCCAGCCGCGAGACGGTGGAGCCGAGCGGGGCCAGCTCTCCGTCCGGGAAGACGTACCGGTCGATGAACTCGTCGACGTGGTAGGCCTCTTCGTCGGTCCAGGGGCGGCGGCCGATCTGGTGGTTGAGCAGCCGCCCGCCGGGCCGCAGCAGCCCGTACAGCACCCCGGCGTACTGCCGGTAGCGCTCGCGGCCCACGTGCTCGGCCATGCCGATCGAGGAGATGGCGTCGTACGGCCCGTCGTCGACCGCCCGGTAGTCCTGCACGCGGATGTCGATCCGGTCGGCGAGGCCGGCGTCGGCGACCCGCTTGCGCGCGGAGGAGGCCTGCTCGGTGGAGAGCGTGACGCCGGTGGCGTGGACGCCGTAGTGCTCGACGGCGTGCATCACCATGGAGCCCCAGCCGCAGCCGACGTCCAGCAGCCGCTGCCCGGGCCGCAGTTCCAGCTTGCGGCAGATGAGGTCGAGCTTGGCCCGCTGGGCGTCCTCCAGGGTCGCGTCGGGCCCCTCCCAGTAGGCGCACGAGTAGACCATGGACGGGCCGAGCACCAGCCCGTAGAAGTCGTTGCCGACGTCGTAGTGATGGCTGATCGCCTGCCGGTCGCGGACCGGGCTGTGCAGCACCCCGGAGCGCCGGCGTACCTCCTCCGGCGGCGGGGGCGGCGGCAGTCCGGGTCCGGCGAGGGCGAGGGCCTCCCGGGCCAGCCGGTAGGTCTCGGGGTCGCGCGCGAGACCGAGCAGACGGCGCGGTGACGCCCCGTCGTCCTCGGTGGGGCGATCCCAGACGAGCCCCGAGAGCCGGTCCAGCGCCTCGTACAGGTCGCCCTCGACGTCGAGTTCACCGGCCACCCAGGCGCGGACCAGGCCGAGCTCGCCGGGCTTCCACAGCAGCCGGCGCAACGCCCTGCGGTGCCGCACGACCAGCGTCGGGGCGTCGGGCGGTCCGGTCTCGCTGCCGTCCCACGCGCGGATGCGCAGCGGGAGGGGAACGCCGAGCGCCTGCTCGGCGAGAGCGGTCAGTCGTCCGGCCGCATCGGCCATGGCGGGTACCTCCGTGCCTCCATGAAGACGGGTCCACTGGGCTGGGAAACGGATGCGGGATACACCGACATTCCCGCACTACCGCTTCTTTACCTCTACCCATCTCATGTCCTGTGCCCCGGGGCCAGGGACACGGGCACGGCGAAGGGCGCCCGCCCCACGGATGGCGGACGCCCTTCGGCCGGACCGTTACCTGCTCAGGCCTTGGCCTTGGTGGCCTCGGCGGCGACCGCCGCCGCGGCCGGGACCGGCCTGGCGGCCTCGTAGAACTCCTCGCGCGGGTTCTCGATGGCGCCGAGCGAGACGACCTCGCGCTTGAGGAACATCGCCAGCGTCCAGTCCGCGAGGACCCGGATCTTGCGGTTGAAGGTCGGGACCGCCATGCCGTGGTAGCCACGGTGCATGTACCAGGCCAGGCGGCCCTTGAACTTCAGCTTGAGCTTGCCGAAGCGGATCAGGGCGACACCCTTGTGCAGGCCGAGGCCGGCCACCGCGCCCTTGTTGGCGTGCTTGTACTCCTTCTGCGGGAAGCCCCGCATGCCGGACACCACGTTGTCGCCGAGCACCTTGGCCTGGCGCAGCGCGTGCTGGGCGTTCGGCGGGCACCAGGCGCCGGGGCCGGAGGCCAGGTCGGGGACCTGGGCGTTGTCACCGGCGGACCAGATGTAGTCGGTGCCCTGGACCTGAAGCGTCGGGGCGGTGTCCACGTGGCCGCGCGGGCCGAGCGGGAGGCCGTACCTGGCGAGCGCCGGGTTGGGCTTGACGCCCGCGGTCCACACGATGGTGGAGGCGTCGACCTCCAGGCCGTTGGCGAGCACCACGTGCTTGTCGACGCAGGAGCTCATGGAGGTGCCGAGGTAGACCTCGATGCCACGCTCGCGCAGGTGCTCCAGGCCCCAGGTGCCCAGCTCCGGGCCGACCTCGGGGAGGATCTTGTCGGCGGCGTCGACGAGGATGAAGCGCATGTCCTCGCGCTTGACGTTGGTGTAGTACTTGGCCGCGTCGCGGGCCATGTCCTCGACCTCGCCGATCGTCTCGGCGCCGGCGAAGCCGCCGCCCACGAAGACGAAGGTGAGCGCCTTGCGGCGGACGTCCTCGTCGTTGGTGGAGTCGGCCTTGTCGAGCTGCTCCAGCACGTGGTTGCGCAGGCCGATGGCCTCCTCGACGCCCTTCATGCCGATGCCGTGCTCGGCGAGGCCGGGGATCGGGAAGGTGCGGGAGACGGCGCCGAGCGCGACCACCAGGTAGTCGAAGGGCAGTTCGTAGGTCTCGCCCACGAGCGGCTCGACGACCGCGACCTTGCGGTCCTGGTCGATGGTGGTGACCCGGCCGGTGAGGACCTCCGCCTTGGGGAGCACGCGGCGCAGCGGCACCACGACGTGGCGGGGGGAGATGCTGCCGGCGGCGGCCTCCGGCAGGAACGGCTGGTACGTCATATACGAGCGCGGGTCGACGACGGTCACCGTCGCTTCCGCGTAACGCATCTTCTTGAGGATGCGCCGCGCCGCGTACAGGCCGACGTACCCTCCGCCTACTACGAGGATCCTGGGACGCTCCGTGGTGCTCATGCTTCGAGTATTCACCACGCCCCAGGGGGTACCTCGTGAGCCCCTTCACAAGGTTTGCGGTGCCCTCTGCTACACTGCGCCGCTTCGTGACCAGGGCCACAGCACCCAGGGGGAACCCGGTGGGTGGCGCGGGCGTTGAGCGCCCCGTCCGACCAGCGGCGATCGGCATCCGGGGGCGCCCCGCCACCGTCCCGCAACACCCCCGAAACACGGGCGCCCCAAGGGTTTTGGAGGGCTCGCGGGGTCCCGGCCCCGGAAAGTTGGGCCGTCCGGCGGGAACTTTCATGTGAAGAAATTCACGAACTTTGTGGGGCGGGCGTGTCACGCCCGCCCCGAGAGCCCGCTCAGTTGGAAAAGACCCTGCTCAGGCGATGCTCCAGGCGATCCCGTCGAGGATGTCGTGTTCCGAGACCACGACCTCCCGGGCGCCCGTACGCTCCATGATCCGCAGCAGCACCAGGGCACCCGCGCCGATCACGTCGACCCGTCCCGGGTGCATCACCGGGATCGCGGCGCGTTCGGCGTGCGTGGCGGACAGCAGGCGTGCGCTGATCTCCCGCACCGTCCCGACCGGGACGCGGGAGTGGTGGATGGCGGCCCAGTCGTACTCGGGCAGGTCCAGCGCGATCGCGGCGACCGTGGTGACGGACCCGGCCAGGCCGACGAGGGTGCGGGCCTCGCGCAGCGGGACGGTCCGCTCGGCGAGGTCGAGGGCGGCGTCGATGTCCCGCGTCATGGCGGCGATCTGCCCGGCGGTGGGCGGATCGGTGACCACGCCGTCGCGGACCAGGTGGCGCTCGGTCATCCGCACGCAGCCGACGTCGACCGAACGCGCGGCCGTGACGTGGCGGTCGCCGACGACGAACTCGGTGGAGCCGCCGCCGATGTCCACGACCAGGAAGGGCCGTTCCAGGTCCGTACGTCCGGTCAGTTCCTTGGTGGCGCCGGTGAAGGAGAACTCCGCCTCCTGGTCGCCGGTGATCACCTCGGGCTCCACGCCGAGGATGTCCACCACGCCGCGCACGAAGTCGTCCCGGTTGGAGGCGTCACGGGAGGCGGAGGTGGCCACGAACCGGACCTTGCGCGCCCCCAGTTCCTCGATCACGCCCGCGTACTCGCGGCAGGCCGCGAAGGTGCGCTCCAGGGCCTCGGGGGCGAGCCGGCCGGTGCGGTCCACGTCCTGGCCGAGCCGGACGATGGTCATCCGGCGGTCCAGGTCCTTGATCTCACCGGTCGCGGGGTCCGCGTCCGCGACGAGCAGGCGGATGGAGTTGGTACCGCAGTCGATGGCGGCCACCCGGGTCACCGGTCCTCGCCCTCCTCCTGCCCGGCGGTGCCGCACGGGCTCACGCACGGGCCCTTGCGCCACCACTCGGGCAGCATCGCGATCGTCTCGTCGCCCAGCGGGTTCACCCCGGGGCCGGCCGCGAGGGAGTGGCCCACCAGGACGTGCAGGCACTTCACCCGGTCCGGCATGCCGCCGGCGCTGGGGAAGCCCTGCAGGACCTCGATGGCGTCCCGGCGGGCGATGTAGTCCTCGTGCGCGGCGCGGTAGGCGGCGGCCAGCTCCTCGTCCTGCGCGAGGCGGGCCGTCATCTCCTTCATGACGCCCTCGGCCTCTAGGGTGCCGATCGCCGAGGCGGCGCGCGGGCAGGTCAGGTAGTACAGCGTCGGGAACGGCGTCCCGTCCTCCAGGCGCGGCGCCGTCTCCACCACGTCGGGGTTGCCGCAGGGGCAGCGGTGCGCGATGGCCCGCAGGCCGCGCGGCGGGCGGCCGAGCTGCTCCTTGAAGGCGGCGATGTCCGCCTCGGTGGGCGGGGCGTGCTCGGTCTGCGGCGGGGGCTTTTCCATGCCTGGGCGTGTCTCTCTCAGGGGCTTGCGTCAACGATGTGCTGCGGTGGCGGCGGCGTCCGCGTGGTCGACGCCGTCCCACAGGTTCGCGTACCAGGGGCGGCGGGCCGCGCTGTCGCTGCGGCGGGCGCCGGAGTCCTCGGGAGCCGCGGCCCCGGTGGGCTCCACCACCGTATACGCCGTCTCGCCCGGCAGTACGTAGTGCAGCCGGGCCCGGGCCTGCGCCTTGACGTACTCCGGGTCCTGCCAGCGGGCCTTCTCCTCCCGCAGCTCGTCCACCCGCTTGCGCGCCTGCTCGGCCTGCTTGCGCTGGTCGGCGATCTGCGAGCGCTGCGCCACGTACTGGCGCATGGGGTAGGCGAGGGCGACGACCAGGGCGCAGACGACCAGCGCCAGCAGCGCGGCCCGGCCGGTCAGCCGGTTGCGGCCACGGGGCAGCACCGGCCGCGGGCGGCCGGCCGCGCGATAGACGCGGGCCTGCGCCTGTGCCCCGAGGGCACGGATGCGTGTCGCGGTGGAGAAGCGATCCGGCACGTGCACCTCCGGTGGGGTTCGGGTGGCCCTTGCTGGCGCACGGTGCCGCCCGCCGCGGACGCGGCGGGCGGCACCGGACGGGGTCAGCCCTTGAAGCGGGGGAACGCGGAACGGCCGGCGTACACCGCGGCGTCGTCGAGGATCTCCTCGATGCGCAGCAGCTGGTTGTACTTGGCGACGCGCTCGCTGCGCGCGGGGGCGCCGGTCTTGATCTGGCCGCAGTTGGTGGCGACGGCGAGGTCGGCGATGGTGACGTCCTCGGTCTCGCCGGAGCGGTGCGACATCATGCACTTGTAGCCGTTGCGCTGGGCCAGCTCGACCGCGTCGAGGGTCTCGGTCAGCGAGCCGATCTGGTTGACCTTGACCAGGAGCGCGTTGGCGGTGTCGCTGTCGATGCCGCGCTGCAGACGCTCGGGGTTGGTGACGAACAGGTCGTCGCCGACCAGCTGGACCTTGTCACCGAGCTCCTCGGTGATGGTCTTCCAGCCCTCCCAGTCCTCCTCGTTCAGCGGGTCCTCGATGGAGACCAGCGGGTACGCCGCGACCAGCTCGGCGTAGTACGCGGTCATCTCGGCCGCCGACAGGGACTTGCCCTCGAAGGAGTAGCTGCCGTCCTTGTAGAACTCGGAGGCGGCCACGTCGAGCGCGAGCGCGATGTCCTGGCCGGGCTGGTAGCCGGCCTTCTTGATGGCCTCGACGATCAGGTCGAGGGCGTCGCGGTTGCTCGGCAGGTTCGGCGCGAAGCCGCCCTCGTCGCCGAGGCCGGTGGACAGGCCGCGCTCCTTCAGGACCGCCTTGAGGGTGTGGTAGACCTCGGCGCCCCAGCGCAGGGCCTCGGAGAAGGACTCCGCACCCACGGGCGCGATCATGAACTCCTGGATGTCCACGTTGGAGTCAGCGTGCGAGCCGCCGTTCAGGATGTTCATCATCGGGACCGGCAGCACGTGGGCGTTCGGGCCGCCCAGGTAGCGGAAGAGCGGCAGGTCGGAGGCCTCGGAGGCCGCGTGGGCCACGGCCAGCGAGACACCGAGGATGGCGTTGGCGCCGAGGGAGGACTTGTCCGGGGTGGCGTCCAGGTCGAACATCGCCTGGTCGATCAGCCGCTGCTCGGTCGCGTCGTAGCCGACCAGCTCCGGGCCGATCTGCTCGATGACGGCCAGCACGGCCTTCTCCACGCCCTTGCCCTGGTAACGGCTCTTGTCACCGTCGCGGAGCTCGAGGGCCTCGAACGCACCGGTGGACGCACCGGAGGGGACGGCTGCACGGCCCGTGCTGCCGTCGTCGAGGCCGACCTCGACCTCGACGGTGGGGTTGCCTCGCGAGTCGAGGATTTCCCGGGCTACGACGACGTCGATGGACGGCACGTGGGTCTCCTTCTGGATGTCTCTTCGTTTCGGCATGAGCCTAACCGACCCGAAAAGCCCCGGCCGGGCACGCTCGGGGGATGGACGCGCCCGTGCGCGGAACGGAGGAGAAAGTTCAGCCCGATGTCAGCCGGTGTCCGCCGGGCGGGGGTGGACTCCCGGCCCGGCGGCGCACGGGGGCCTCAGCGGCCGAGGTCCAGGTACGAGCCGGGGCTGATCACGTTCGGGTCGTCGCCGATGACGTCGCGGTTCGCGTCGTACAGGCCGCGCCAGCCGCCGCCGACGTGCTGCTCCACCGCGATCTCGCAGAGCGAGTCGCCCTCCTGCACCAGGTAGCGGCTGCCGGTGGTGGTCTTGGCGCTGGTGCCGCTGTCCCGGCCGGTGTCGGCCTGCTTGGTCTCCGCGCGCGTGTCGGTGGTGAGCGGGACGACGCCCCAGGCGGCCTCCCCCTCCACGAAGTGGGCCGGCAGGCCGGCGGGGTCGCCGCTGCGGGTACCGGTCGAACCCGTGGTGTTCCCGGTGCCGTCGGTGGCGGTGCCGGCCTCCGGCTTGCGGTGCTTGCCGGTGCCCTTGCCCTCGCCCTTGCCCTTGTCGTCGGCGGAGGCGGTCGCGGAGGCGTCGGGGCCCTCGGTCGCGTCGGCGTCCGGGGTGACGGTGGTGTCCTCGTCGGTGCCCGGGGAGGTGGTGCCCGTGCTGTCGTCGCCGGAGGTGGCGCCGTCCCCGTCGGTGTCCTGGTCGCCGGAGCCGGTGGAGTCGCCCGTTCCCTGGCCGTCCTGGTCCTGGCCGCCGTGCAGCAGGCCGTCGAGGGCGTCGGTGAGGCCGGAGGAGTCGGCGCAGCCGGACCACGCGTCCGGGCCGAGCTCAGCGAGCATCTTCTCGGCCACGGATATCTGCTCGTTGCGGCTGGCGAGGTCCGGGCGCTCGGCGTACTGGGCGCCGCCGTACTGCTCCCAGGTCTCCTCGGTGATCTGCAGGCCGCCGAAGAACCCGTTTCCGGTGTTGGAGCTCCACAGACCGCCGCTCTCGCACATGGCGACAGCGTTCCAGGTGCTGTTGGCGTCGGCGGCGCTGGCGCCGCTCGCTGCGAAGAGGGGGAGCGTGAGGCCCGCCCCGGTCGCCGCCACCGCGACCATGGCGGTCGGGGCCTGACGCGGCTTGCGGTGTCGGCCGTTCCCGGACTTCAGCATTGCGGCATCGCCTTTCACATTCGAATACTGCGATGGCGCCCGACGGTAGTGGTCTTGGCCCATGCATCACAAGTCGGTGTCTCACGGATCACGCGAAGATCACGTTCTGACGTCCTGTCAGTCACGTTCCGGTGAGAAGGCGACCGGCAGGGTCCGCAGGCCCCGCATGATCAGGCCGCCGCGCCACCTCAGGTCGGCCGGCTCGGCGGCCAGTCGCAGGTCCGGCAGCCGGGTCAGGAGCGTCGCCAGGGCGGACTGCGCCTCCAGCCGCGCGAGGGGGGCGCCCAGGCAGTAGTGGATGCCGTGGCCGTACCCCAGGTGCTGGTTGTCGCGGCGCGACAGGTCCAGGGTGTCCGGGTCGGCGAAGCGCTCCGGATCGCGGTCGGCTGCCGCCAGGACGACCAGCACCGGATCGCCGGTGGCGACGGACTGCCCGCCGACGGTGAGGGGTTCGGTCGCGAACCGCCAGGTCGCCAGCTCCACCGGCCCGTCGTAGCGCAGCAGTTCCTCGACGGCGGTGGCGAGCGGCTCGCGCTCGCCACGGGCGAGGGAGTCCTGGAGCCGCCGCCGCTGCTCGGGGTGGCGCAGCAGGGTGTAGGTGCCGTTGCCGATGAGGTTGACGGTCGTCTCGAAGCCCGCGAAGAGCAGGATGAAGGCCATCGCGGCGGCCTCGTTCTCGGTGAGGTGCTCACCGTGGTCGCTCGCCCGGATCAGTCCGGAGATCAGGTCGTCGCCGAGCTCCGAGCGCTTGCGGTGGATCAGTTCCAGCAGGTAGGCCCGCATCTTCTTCACCGAGCGGGCCACTCCCCCGCGCGGCCCGCCGCCGTGCCGGATCATCATGCCCGCCCAGTCGCGGAAGTCGTCCTGGTCCTCGGCGGGGACGCCCAGCAGGTCGCAGATCGCGTAGATCGGCAGCGGGAACGCGAACTCATGGATGAGATCCGCCTCGCCCTTGGCGGCGAAACCGTCGATCAGGCGGTCGGTCAGCTCCTGCACCCGCGGCGCGAACTCCGCCACCCGGCGCGGGGTGAAGGCCTTGGAGACCAGCCGCCGCAGCCGGGTGTGGTCGGGCGGATCGATGTTGAGCAGGTGCGTCATCAGGTCGGCGCTGCGCTCGCCCGGGATGCCCACCTTGCCCTTGGCGTGGGCGCGTTCGGAGTGGTGGACGGGGTTCTTGCTGAGCCGTGCGTCGGCGAGCGCCTGCTTGGCGTCCGCGTACCGGGTGACCAGCCAGGCCTCCACCCCGCTGGGCAGGGTCGTGCGGTGCACCGGGGAGTGCTCGCGCAGCCACGCGTACGCGGGGTACGGATCGGTCGCGAACTGCCAGGTGAACAGCTCGGGGGCGGCCGGGATGCCGGGGTCGGGGGTCACGCTCTCATGCACCCCATGACGTTAGCCGGTCGCGGCTGAGCCGGTCGGCGAGCCTGGTCGTCTCCGGGAGGCGGTAGGAGGGGGCCAGGGCGAGCACATGACGGCAGGCGGTGTCCAGGTCGACGCCGTGGCCGGTCGAGACGTAGACCGGCTTCACCCCGGCCTGGGTCCGCAGCACCCGGCCCACCGTCTCCCCCGCCTCCACCAGCGGTGCGGTCGATCCCCGGGCGTCGCCGAGCGCGGCGGGGTCCCAGGTGCCGACGAAGGGCGTCTTCGCCACCCCCGCCGCCGGCAGGCCGGTGACCACGCCCAAGTGGCAGGCGAGCCCGAAGCGCCGCGGGTGCGCCAGCCCCTGGCCGTCGCAGAGCAGCAGGTCGGGCGTGACGGAGAGCTTCTCCAGCGCGTCGATCAGCACGGGCAGCTCGCGGAAGGCGAAGAGCCCGGGGACGTACGGGAACGTGGCCCGGGCGGTCGCCGTGACCTGCTCGACGGGGGCCAGCGTCGCGGTGTCGAGCACGACGACGGCGGCGGCGACGGTGTCGCCCTCGACACCGTGACCGCCGCCGTAGGCGACGTCCAGTCCGGCCACGTACCGCGGTCGCTGCGGGCCGGGCCCGCGGTGGTCCGCCAGCGGTCGGAGCCGGTCCTGCAGGGCCCGGGCCGCCGCCTCGTCGCGCGGCCACGCGTGCCCTACGTCGATGCGCATGGCCGCCAGCCTAGAGCGGCCGCGGCCGGGCCCGGTGCCCGCGGCTCAGTGCTCCTCCTTGCCGCCTTCCTCCTGTCCCGGCCCGGAACGGGTCGGTGCGCCCCTGGGAGCGCCGCCCGGGGACCCGCCCGCGGTGCCCGCGGGACTGCGGGTGCCGCCTTCGGGGCTGCGGGTGCCCGCGGGGCCGCGGGTGGCGCCCTCGGGGCCGGGCACGCCGTGGGAGCCCCAGTTGCCGAAGCCCTTCAGGGAGTGCGGGAGGCGCCGGACGCCGTCCTGCGGCCATTCGTCCGGCTCCCGCCATTCGGTGAGCGTGTGCCGCTCACCGTCCTGGTGGCCGGGGCCGTGGTCGGCCGGGGTCTCCCGGCCGTACTCCTGGCGGGTGTGCCACGCCCCGCCACGGGGCTGCGGTTTCTGCTCGGGGGGCGGTTCCTTGCCCCGGGCCCACATCCCGATCGACACCGCGCCGACGAGGATCCCGACCAGGAAAATGCCCACTACCAGCGGCGCGATGCCGACGATGTAGTCGTGCGGCACGGCCAGCTGGATCTGTTCCAGTGCTCGCATCATATGACCCATTTACCCGCTCTGTCCCAACTCACTCGGGACGGCGGGGATGACCCGGAACGGAGGGTCAGCCCTGCTTCTCGGCCTCCGCCTTCTCGGCCTCCAGGATCGCGTCCCGGTAGCGGCGCGCGGCGGCGCGCAGGGCGGACTCAGGGTCGATGCCGGCCCCCTGGGCGGCGAGCGCGAGCGCCAGCAGGCGCTCACCGGTGTCGGCGGCGTCCTGGCCGGGTGCGGCCACGGACAGGCCCGCCTGGCGGGCCCGGGAGCCGAGCTTGGCGGCGAGCGCGAGCGCGGGCTGGCCGAGGGGGATGCCCTCGGTGACCGAGCCGCGCCGCTTCTCCTCCGCCTTCGTGCGCAGCCAGTGCTCGCGGACGTCCTCCGGCGTCTCGGCGACCTCGTCGCCGAAGACGTGCGGGTGCCGGTGGATCAGCTTCTCCACGATGGTGGCGGCGACGTCGTCGATCGAGAACGGCTCCTCCGGGTCGTCCTGGGCGATCCGCGCGTGGAAGACGACCTGCAGCAGCACGTCGCCGAGTTCCTCGCGCAGGGCCTCCCGGTCGCCCTCCTCGGCGGCCTCGGCGAGCTCGTAGACCTCCTCGATGCCGTACTTCACCAGTTCCTGCGTGGTACGGACGCTGCTCCAGGGGCACTCGCGGCGGATCCGGTCCATCACCTGCACCAGGTCGAGCAGCCGCGCACCCGGCAGGTCGTAGGACCCGGGCAGCAGCTCCAGGTCCGGCATGCGGACCCGGCCGGAGCCGCCGAGCCGGGCGAGCTCGTCGGTGACGCCGCGGTCGCCCTCGCCGCCGGCCAGGTAGACCACGGTGCGGCCGCCCTCGGTGAGGTCGACCAGCTCCCGCCCGGTGGGCGCGGACGCCTCGACGGCGACCCCGGCCTCGCGCAGGTACGGCAGCTGCGGGTGCCCGGGGTCGGGGCAGAGGACCAGGTCGGCGGCGCGCAGCAGCTCCCAGGCGGGCCAGGAGAGCAGGCCGGGGGCGACCCGGTGGGTGGTGGTCAGCAGTACCAGGCGGCCCGGACGGGCGGAGTCATCGGAGTGGTCCACCCGACGAAACTACCTCGCCGCGCAACGGCGCCGGGGCCGGGTCCGAGGTCGGACCCGGCCCCGGTTCCGGTGCATCAGGCCTGGGCGGCGCGGCGGCTCACCTCGGTCAGCCACGGGTCCTTGGTGGCGTCCAGGTCGAGCTTGTCGGAGTTCCACTTCCCGTAGCGCGGGTTGACGTCGATGTTCAGCTTCTTCGACGTGTCGCGCAGCACCTTGATCAGCGCCGTCTGGCCCTCGGGGGTCTGCACGTCGGCGCCGTAGTGGGCGGCGACCTTCTGCATCAGCAGGTCGGTACGGATGCTGTCGTCGATGTCGGCGGGCACCATCGCGTAGGTCTGCAGCAGCTGGGCCTCCAGCGCCGCCTTGCCGCCCGCCTGCTTCTCGGTGTTCCCGCGGGCTTCCTGGAGCTCGTTGCGGGTGACGGAGACGCCCACGTCCTGCGCCGCCTTCTCGATCACCTCGTTCTGCACCAGCCGGTGCACGACGTTGCGCTGGAGGTCGCTGCTGGCCTCGATGAGCTGGGCGGCCTGCGGGGTCTTCTCCTGCGCGGCGCGCACCGCGGCGACCTTCGCCTGGACCGTCTCCACGGTGATCTGCCGGCCGTCCACGACGGCCGCGGCACCTGCGTGCGGCGTGCCGCAGGAGGTCAGCAGTGGCGCTGCGAGCAGCACGGCTGCGGCGGCGGTGGCGGAGAGAGCAGTCCTGCGGCGGAGCATTTTTGCCTCCCGGCAAGGGATCGAGCGACGGTGCACGACCTGGCAGTGATGCAGTGATCGAGGATATTGAGCAGGGCACCGGGATATCCAGCGATCCGCACAACACACTGCACAAACGATCCGCGGTACCTCAGGTGTCGCAGGCGACCCCGTCGCCGTCGCGGTCCAGCGCCCGGGAGTAGCCGGGGTCGCCGCGGTGCAGCGGGGCCGCACCGGCGTCGCGGGCCGCGGCGCAATTCGCGTACGAAGCACCCGGGGAGGGGGCGGTGCCCTCCTTCCCGTCGCCCGAACCGGAGCCGTCGCTGTCGCCGCTGCCGCCGTTCCCGCCGGCGGACGTCACCGGCCTGCCGGCGTCCGGCAGGGGCTCGTCGGGGCAGGTGCCGAGCACCTTCTCCATGGCGGCCTTCTCGGCCCCGGTGACCCACAGCCCGTACTTCTTCTTCACCGCCACCTGGCGGGCCACGTACGGGCAGCGGAAGGCCTTGTCCGGCGGCAGCCAGGTCGCGGCGTCGCCGTCGCCCTTGCCGCGGTTGGTCGGGCCGTCGACGGCGAGGAGGTTCAGCGGGTCGTTGGCGATCTGCTTGCGCTTGTCGCGGGACCAGTACTTGGCGCCCTTCTGCCAGGCGTCGCTGAGCGCCACGACGTGGTCGATGTCGACCGTGCTGCGCCCGCGCGTGAAGTCGATCCGCTTCCCGGTGTAGGGGTCGTCGAGGGTGCCCGAGGCGACGACGCAGTCCCCGCCCCGGTCGGCGCGGAAGGAGGTGCCGGTGAGGTCCCGGCGGAGTATGTCGTCGCGGGTGTCACAGCCGTTGTGGTCGGTGTCCGCCCAGGCCGCGCCGAACTCGTCCCGCGCGTAGCCCGTCTTGGGCGCCCGGCCCTTCACCGCCAGGTCGCCGACCGCCTTGAGCGCGCTGCCCTTCGGGGCCCCGTCGCTCCCGGCCCCGCTGCCCGTGCCGCTGCCGAGGCCCTCGCCCGTGCACCCGGCCAGACCCACGCCGAGCAGCACGGCGACGGCTGCCGCTGCCGATCCCGCCCTGGTTGTCAGCACCTTGGCACTCTAGGGGGTGGGAGGTGGGGCCGGGCAGGGGGCGTACGACGCCCGGACGGTCAGTGCGCGACGGAGGTTCGGCGCAGCTCGTCCACAAGGGAGAGGAAGAGGAGGAAGTTCGGGATGTCCTTGACCTTCTTGGACGACCAGGACAGGGACTTGCCGGCCTTCTTCAGCACGAGCACGCCGTCGGTGACCCGGACGCCCTCGATCTCCTGCCAGGTGACGGCCCCGCGCCGGGGCGTCGCGACGCCGGAGCGGTTGACCGAGATGTCCCCGAAGGTCAGCGTCCGCCCCTCCGCCAGCATCCGCAGCATTCCCGGCAGCTGGAAGGCGGCGACCTCCTGCTGGATGAACGGCCCCCACCGCTCCGGCTCCGCGTAGAAGTTGAGGATCTTCCGGACCGTGCCGTCCGGCTTGTGCAGCGTGTAGCGGTAACCGGTGGCGACGTGGATGCCGTTGACGTAGGACTCGGTGATCTCCTGCAGCACCGTCATCGAGTCCCAGCGGAAGGCGGCGGGGACGCCGGCGTGGTCGATCTCGACCAGCCCGGACTCGAAGAAGTGGAGGCGCCGGGCGGCGGCCTTGCGGGAGAAGTTGGGGGTGCGCAGGGCATGGTGGAGGAACCAGAGGCCGGGCAGCACGAAGCAGGCCAGCCCCACGAGGATCATGAACACGAAGTTGCACGTCATCAGGAAGCCGTGCCGTTTCGGCATGATCGTGAGGCGGTGCCGTCCGAGCCCCTCGGCCGCGGCGAGGGCGGCGATGTCGTCGGGTATGCGGTCTTCC
The DNA here is from genome assembly GCF_033792805.1 of Streptomyces sp. PA03-1a. NCBI lineage: Bacteria > Bacillati > Actinomycetota > Actinomycetes > Kitasatosporales > Streptomycetaceae > Streptomyces > Streptomyces sp. PA03-1a. Next base: position 3,592 of record NZ_JARAVO010000022.1, on the reverse strand, counting down.
ATGGTGCGTTCCGCCGTTCTCGGGAAGGGGACGGCCCTGGCGCGGCGCGCGCCAGGGCCCGGGGATCGTAGCCGGTGGCTCAGCCGGCGAGCTTGTCGATGTCGACGGTGTCCTTGGCCGCCGGGGCGGTGATCGCGGCCGTCTCGTCGAAGTCGGAGAAGACCATCGTGCCGGGCTCCTTGCCGCCCTTGACGACCAGCTTCAGCAGGTACGGCTTGCCTTCGGTGGCCACGTAGGCGGTGGTGGTCTCGGCCCCGTCCTTGCTGGTGATCGGCACGGCGGGCCTGCCCGCCACGGTGGTGGGCTCGCCCTTCTTCCCCCCCAGCTCGCCGTCCGAGTCCTTCTCCACCTCGACGAGGAACTCGTTCAGGTCGCAGGCCTCGACGAGGTCCTTGTTGTCCGGCGTGTCGGCCTTGGTCTTCATCCACCGGCCGGCCAGGAGGTCCTTCATCGCGGCGCCGTCGGAGCCCTGGCTCTTCCAGAAGGCGTCGTCGCCCTTCATGTAGAGCGAGGGGCCCGCCTTGACGAGCTGGACGGTGCCACCCTCGGCGGTGACCTCACCCTTGCAGTCGCCGGTCCTGCTCATCGTCATGCGGAACTTCATCCGCTCGCCGTCGGAGATGCCGTCGAGGTCGACGGTCATCGCCGGGGCGGACTTCATGGCGGCCACGGCCTTCTTCTCGATGGTGGTGGCCGGCTGGTCGGCGAGGCCGGTGGCGGCCGGTTCCGCCGTGCCGCCGAGCGGGCCGCAGGCGGCCATGGTGAGGGCGGCGGTGACGCAGCCGAGCGCCGTGAGCGCTCCGCGAGTGGTGGCCATGAGGATCGTCCCCCCTGGTGGACAGCGTGTGGATGACGGTTGCGGGCCGGCGGAATGCCCGGGGACTCCGTGAACCGATGGGTCAATGACAGCACGAGCTGTGAACCGAGTCAACATGCAATCTCGATTCACGTGAGTTCACGCGTGAAGGGTCGGATCTTTCGTTCACCGCTATGCTCGGGGCCACAGCCGCACCCCGCCGCGGGAAGGGAGCCAGCCAGGTGCCGGAGAACGCAAGCGAGGTGACCGCCGCCGGGATCGCGCGGCTGGCCGGGGTGGGGCGGGCGGCCGTCAGCAACTGGCGCCGCAGGCACGCCGACTTCCCCAAGCCCGTGGGGGGCACCGACACCAGCCCGGCCTTCGCGCTGCCGGAGGTCGAGAGCTGGCTCCGTGCCCAGGGCAAACTCGCCGAGGTCCCGCTGCGTGAACGGGTCTGGCAGCGGGCCGAGTCCCATCCCTCGGGCACCGCGGCCGCGCTCCGGCAGGCCGGCGCCGTCTGTCTGCTGGTCCGTGAACACCCCGCCGACGGGCCCCGGATGGAGGGCGCCGAGGCCGAGGACGCCGTACGGGACCTCTTCGAGCGGCACTTCGGCGGGCGGTTCGCCCTGGGCACCCCCGTCGACGCCGAACTGCTGCGCGGCGCCGCCGAGCTCGCCGCGGGAATGGGCCCGCGCCAGGCCTACGAGTTCCTGCTCGGACGCCACCTGGACGCCAACCCCCGGCAGTACACGCTGACCCCGGCCGCGCCCGCCGAGCTGATGGCCGCGCTCGCCGGCCCCGCCCGTACCGTGCTCGACCCCGCCTGCGGCACCGGGACCCTGCTGCGTGCCGTCGAGGCCCCGCACGAGGTGTACGGCCAGGAGGCCGACCCGGACCTGGCCGCGCTGGCGGCGCTGCGGCTGGCCCTGCACGCCGACCCCGCCGCCGTGGTGCGGGTCGCCGGCGGCGACAGCCTGCGCGCCGACGCCTTCCCCGGGCTCGCCGCCGACGCGGTGCTGTGCCACCCGCCGTTCAACGAGCGCAACTGGGGCCACGAGGACCTCGCCTACGACCCCCGCTGGGAGTACGGCTTCCCTGCCCGCACCGAGTCCGAACTCGCCTGGGTGCAGCACTGCCTGGCCCGGGTCCGGGAGGGCGGGACCGTCGTGCTGCTCATGCCGCCCGCCGCCGCCTCGCGCCGCTCCGGCCGCCGGATCCGGGCCGACCTGCTGCGGCGCGGCGCCCTGCGCGCGGTGGTCGCGCTCCCGGCCGGCGCCGCGCCCCCGTACGGCATCCCGCTCCACCTGTGGGTGCTGCGCAGGCCGGGCGCCGGCGCGGCGGCCTCCCCGCACCTGCTGCTGGTCGACACCGCGGGGTCGCAGGACGCGGCCCCCGGCGGCGAGAAGGTGCCCTGGCAGTCGGTGCGCGCCACCGTGCTGGACGCCTGGCACTCCTTCGACCGGCACGGCACCACGGAGGAGCGGCCCGGTGTGAGCCGCGCCCTGAAGGTCATCGACCTGCTCGACGACGACGTGGACCTGGCCCCCGCCCGCCACCTGCCGCCGCCCGCCGCGGGCGGCGGGGCGGCCGAACTCGCCGGGGTGCGCGACCGGTTGGCCGCCACCTTGCTGCGCACCGCCGAGCTCACCCCCGCCCCCGCCGGGGCGGCCGAGCCCTCCCGCTGGCCGCTCACCACGGTCGGCGAACTGGCCCGTGCCGGGGCGCTGGTGCTGCGCGCGGGCGGCACCGGGAGCGCCCGCCCCGGTGGCGGTCCCGCCGTGCTCACCGAGCACGACGTCCTCGGCGGTGGCGCGCCGAGCGGCAGCCTGCCCGAGGGGCCACCCGGGGAGGAGCCGGTCCTCACGCAGGAGGGCGACGTGGTCGTCCCGGTGCTCGGCCGGGGTTCGGCCGCCCGCGTCGTCGACGCCGCCACCGCCGGGGCGGCCCTCGGCCGCAACCTCCACCTGCTGCGCCCCGACCCGGCCGCCCTGGACCCCTGGTTCCTCGCCGGCTTCCTGCGCGGCACCGCCAACAACCGCCAGGCCAGCAGCTACGCCTCCACCGCGACGCGGCTGGACGTCCGCCGGCTCCAGGTGCCGCGGCTGCCGCCGGCCGACCAGCGCCGGTACGGTGAACGCTTCCGCACCCTGGCCGCCTTCGAGGAGACCCTGCGGCTGGCGGGACAGCTGGGTGAGCAGTTGGTGCAGGGGCTCTACGACGGGCTGACCGACGGCACGGTGCGTCCCGAATAGTTACGGGATCGGGTGACAGCCCGTCGGCGACGGCGGATACTCTCGCGATACCACCCGCAGCTGTCCTCCGCACTGATGTCCAGGGAGTACGAGAGCAGTGATGAACGGCCCCGGCCCGGTCCCGCCGTACCCACCCGCTCAGTCCAAGGCCACGGCGATCACGCTCCGTGCCATCTTCCTCACGATCACCGCGATCAGCTGCGGCTTCCTGTCCGGCCTCCCGCTGCTGCACCTGGCCATCCAGCGGCGCCGGACCATGGACTGGGTGTTCTTCTGGATCTGCACCGCGGTGAGCATCGCCTCCTTCGCGACCGTCGGCACGCTGCCGGAGGAGAGCCCCTGGACCGACGTGGCGATGCTCACCGCCATCGCCCTCGTCCCCCTGGTCGGCGTCCACTACCTGGTGGCCGACCTGGCGCTGCACCGGGCGGCCGCGGTGCCCGGCTACCCGTCGTACGCCACGACCGTGCCGTACGCCCCGCCGCACCAGCAGGCGCCGCCGCAGCCGCCGGTGGACTACAACCCCTACCGCACGACCCCGCCC
>NZ_JARAVO010000229.1:0-15393 GCF_033792805.1 Streptomyces sp. PA03-1a | reverse complement strand
CGCACCACCCCCGGTTTGGCGCGAACGGGCGGCTGCGCCGCGGCCCGCACCCCGCCCGCCGGGCGGCACGTCGAACGCCCGCACCGGTCACCGTCGTCGCGGGGAGGGCCGGCGTGTCCCCGTCAGCAGTCGCAGCCGCAGCAGTCGCAGTCGCAGCAGCAGCCGTCACCGCAGCCGCAGTCGCAGCCGGAGCAGTCGCAGTTGGAGCACCAGCCTTCGCGCCGCTTCCCGGTCCAGGGGTCGTCGTAGTGGTCCCGGCAGCAGATCTGGCACGTGCAGCAGAGCCCCGCGAACACCGCGCAGCCCATGAGCAGCCCGCGGCGGGGGCCCGGCTGGTGCGGGGGGCCGGGGGTCAGCCAGGGCGACTGCACCGGCCCGCCGGGGCCACCAGGGCCCGGGTGGTGGGCGCACGAGGCCCCGAACGCGCGGTCCACGGAACGGCGCAGTTCGTGGGCGAGCAGGACGTGGGCGAGCGCGCCGTCGGTGAACTCCACGTCACGCAGGGCCAGCCGGACCCCGTGCACCGCGTCGTCGCACAGCCGCCGCGCCTCGTCCACGCTCGTCCCGGTGGCGGTCAGCGGGTTCCACGCGCCCGCCGCCGCGTCGGCGGCCAGGTCCTCCACCGCGTCCAGCAGGTGGGCGAGGCGGCCGAAGAGCCGGCCCGCTTCCTCCAGCGGGGCACGGTTGCCGGGGCGTCCGGCCAGCACCGCCGTGTGGCCGAACGCGGCGGCGGTGGCGGTCTCGGTGGGCTCGGTGACGGTCAGCAGGGAGGTACCGGGCCCGGCGGCCGCCTCGACGGCGGTCTGCCGGCCCACGGCGTCCACCAGCACCGCGGTGTCGAAGCCGAGCCCCGAACCGGTCACGGCCCCCGCCCGGTCCCAGCGCCGGGCGACCGTGCGCGCCGCCGCGGCGACCGGACGGCGCGCCAGCAGACCGTCGCCGTCCGCCATGTGGTCGCGCATCTTCGCCGAGGCCAGCACCAGCGAGACCGCCGCGGCCAGCCGCGCGCCCTCCCCCTTGGCCACCGGCGCGGTCCGCATCGCGCGCAGCGGGCACGGCCCGGCGGTACGGCGTCCGTCCTCCGTCCACCCCGACTGGGCCTCCACCAGCACCGAGACGATGAGCCCGTCGTAATTCGTGGCGACCCTGGCCAGTTGACCGTGGTCGTCCCTCAGGGCGAGGCAGAGCCCGCACAGATGGGCCGTCCACGCTATGGCCAGCTTCTCCGGCAGACGGTGCCGGCATGGTCTGACGATTCCGAACATCACAATCCCCCGTACGTCATTCGCAGCAATGGAACACGTCATCGGCTGGTCGTTCTGTACGCCGCCCGTTCGGCTGTCCGGCGGTGAGCCATCACCCTACCGAGCGGGACCCTTTCCGATGATCCGTCAGGATCCATATTCCACGGGGTACCTGGGGGCCACTAGTGCGATTTATGCACCAGGTCTGTCACGAATCCACCCCACGGTGGGTATCCGCTTGGCGCATCATCCGCATCATGGACGACCATAGGGGTGCGGACGGCAAACTGACCGCGTGCGAGAGGAGGCGTCCATGGGATCGGTACGACGGGCGAGCGCCTGGCTGGGACTCGTCGACGACAACAGCGCCGAGGAGTACTACGACGAGGACTACGCCGATTACGGCGACGGCGCCGAGACGTCCTCCCCCGACTCCTGGGTCACCGACCCCCGCGTGCGCGTGGCCTCCGATTCGGCGGAGGAACAGGGCCGCCGGATCGCCACGGTCACCCCGGACGGCTTCCGGGACGCCCGCGGCATCGGCGAGCTGTTCCGGGAAGGCGTCCCGGTGATCGTCAACCTGACGGCGATGGACCCCGCCGACGCCAAGCGCGTCGTCGACTTCGCGGCCGGCCTCACCTTCGGCCTGCGCGGTTCGATCGACCGCGTGGCCAACCGGGTGTTCCTGCTGACCCCGCCCGACTACCTGGTCGTCAACGCCGACAGCAAGCGCGGCGGCGACGGCTTCTTCAACCAGAACTGACCCGTGGCGTCGGCGCCGGAACCCGGCGCCGATGCCACGGCCTGCCCGCCCGCCTGCCCGCCTACCGGAAGGCGTCGAGGCCGGTGAGCGCCTTGCCGAGCACGAGCTGGTGCATCTCGACGGTGCCCTCGTAGGTGAGCACGGACTCCAGGTTGGTGGCGTGCCGCATGACGGGGTACTCCAGGGAGATGCCGTTCGCGCCCAGGATCGTCCGGGAGTTGCGGCAGATCTCGATCGCCTCGCGCACGTTGTTGAGCTTGCCGAAGCTGACCTGCTCGGGACGGAGCGTGCCCGCGTCCATGCGCCGCCCGAGGTGGTGGGCGAGGAGGACGCCCTTGTGCAGTTCGAGCGCCATGTCGGCGAGCTTGGCCTGGGTCAGCTGGAAGCCGCCGATGGGCCGGCCGAACTGCTCACGGGTGCGGGAGTACTCCAGGGCGGCCTCGAAACTGCTGCGCGCGGCGCCCATGGCACCCCAGACGATCCCGTAGCGCGCGTGGTTCAGGCAGCTGAGCGGGCCGCGCAGGCCGGTGACCTCGGGGAGCACGGCGTCGGCGGGCAGGCGCACGTCGTCCATGACCAGCTCGCTGGTGACGGAGGCGCGCAGCGACCACTTGTGCTTGATCTCGGGTGCGGAGAACCCGGGGGTGTCGGTGGGCACGACGAATCCGCGGATGCCCTCGTCGGTGCGGGCCCACACCACGGCGACGCCGGCGACCGAGCCGTTGGTGATCCACATCTTGCGGCCGTTCAGGACCCAGTCGGAACCGTCGCGCTTGGCGTGGGTGCGCATGCCCGCCGGGTCGGAGCCGTGGTCGGGCTCGGTGAGCCCGAAGCAGCCGATGACCTCGCCGGCGGCCATCCGGGGCAGCCAGCGCTGCTTGTGCTCCTCGGAGCCGTACCGGTGGATGGCGTACATCGCCAGCGAGCCCTGCACGGAGACGAGCGAGCGGATGCCGGAGTCGGCGGCCTCCAGCTCCAGGCAGGCGAGGCCGTACTGGACGGCGGTGGCGCCCGCGCAGCCGTAGCCGGCCAGCGACATGCCCAGCGCGCCGATCGAGCCGAGCTCGCGGGCCAGCTCGCGGATCCCGGGCAGCTCGCCGCGCTCGTACCAGTCCGCCACGTGCGGCAGCACGCGGTCGGCGGCCCAGCCGCGCACGGTGTCCCGCACGGCGCGGTCCTCGTCGTCGAGCAGGTCGTCGATGCCGAGCGGGTCGTACGGGTCGAACTGCGGCTTTCCAGCGGACATCGTCGTCCTCTCCGGTGATCACTGCGCTTCGCGGACGAAGCTACTTCCGTGGCGTGGACGGGTAAAGCCCCCGACGGTGTGCTCAGCGCGACACGTCGGCCCCGGCCAGGGCGTGCTCGCGCGGTGCCGGGATCCCGGGGGCGGCGGACCGCTCGGACGCCTCCGTGCCGCACTCCATGCGGCGGGGCAGCCGCAGCGCGGCGACCGCGCCGAGCAGCAGCAGACCGGCGCTGACCACCAGGGTGATGTGCATCCCGTGGACGAAGGCGTGCCGTGCGGCGTGCCGCAGGGAGGCTCCGGCGGTACCGCCGAGGCGGTCGGAGACCTCGTAGGCCTCGCCGAGCGACTTCCCGGCCGAGACGCGGGCGTCCGCCGGCACCCCGGGGACCCGGGCGACGCCGGGGGCGTAGGCGGCGTTCATGACGCTGCCCAGCAGCGCGATGCCGATGCCGGCGCCCAGTTGGTAGGAGGTCTCGCCGATCGCGGCGGCGCCGCCCGCCTGCTCGGCGGGGGCGTCGCTGAGCATGGACTCGTACGCGCCGAAGAGCGTGGTCTCCAGCCCGAAGCCGAGCAGGACGAAGCCCGTGGTCAGCACGCCCGGCCGGTCGTGCTGGCCCATGAGGGTCAGCACGAGCACCGCGCAGGCCGTGAGGACGAAACCGGAGCTCACCATGACGCGCGGCCCGAAGCGGCCGAGCATCCGGGAGCCCAGGAGGCCGGCACCCATGGCCGCGAGGGTCAGCGGCAGCAGCCGCAGCCCCGTCTGCAGGGGGCTCAGGCCCAGGACCAGCTGCAGGTACTGGACGGCGATCAGTTCCAGGCCGACGAGGGCGAGCAGCGCCAGCACGATGCAGCCCACGGAGGTGCCGAAGGCGGGCCTGACGAACATGCGTATGTCGATGAGCGGGTGCTCGCGCCTGCGCTGCCGGCGCACGAACAGCACCAGCAGGGTCAGGCCCACGAGCAGCGGGACGAGCGCGGAGGGCTCGTACGGAGCCGCGCCTCCGCCGACCCTCTTGACGCCGAGGATGGCGCCGAGGATGCCCAGCGCGGCCATGACCGCGCCCAGCACGTCCCAGGGGCCGTCCAGCTCGCCGCGGGACTCCGGCAGCAGCCAGCGGGCCACCGGAAGGATGACGGCCATCAGGGGGATGTTGACCAGGAAGACCGAGCCCCACCAGAAGTTCTCGACGAGGAAGCCGCCGAGGACCGGCCCGACGGCGGCGCCGACGGCCGCGACGGCGCTCCACACGCCGATGGCCACGGCCCGCTCACGGCGGTCGGGGAAGACCTGCCGGAGGATCGACAGCGTGGCCGGCATGATCATCGCGCCGCCGACGCCGAGCAGGGCCCGGGCCGCGATGAGGACGCGCGGGTCGGGGGCGAAGGCGGCCACCGCCGAGGCGGCCGCGAAGATCGTGCAGCCGAGCAGCAGGATCCGGCGTCTTCCGACGCGGTCGCCGAGGGTGCCGAAAAGGATGAGCAGGGACGCGGCGACGAGCGGATAGGCGTCGACGATCCACAGCAGCTCTATCGCGCCGGGGCGCAGGTCCTCGCTCACCGCGGGAACGGCGACGTGCAGCACGGTCGCGTCGAGGGCGACGAGCAGCAGGCTGACGCAGAGGACGATCAGCACGGTCCAGCGGTTGACCGGCCGAGTGTGCCGTGGGACGGCGGCCGGCCCGGGAATGCCGGCCGAGGACGTCCCTGTCATGTACGTACCTCCCAGCGGTGCGCTCGCGGTGTCCCTGGGCAGGACGAGGGGGACGGTCCCGGGGGAACCCAGCGACGAGGGCGAGTGAAGTCGTCAGACTACGCGAGTCCGCGCCGATGGTGGGTGGCGCGGGTCACGTTCCGACGTGGCCGTCGTCACGTGACGGCCATCCGCCGGAGACCTGCCGGACATTTCCGGTACCGCGCGGCACCGGGCCTCCCGCCGGGAACGGAACGGCCCCGCCCGCCGACTCGGTGGCGTGTACCCGCCCGTTCCGGTCGTATGCACCCCGAGCGCGGGGCGCGCGGTTCAACGCGTACGCCCGCCGCGCGCGTTCACACGCCCGCCGATCGGGAATCTCCCAGGTCACGACTGCGATCCGGGGCCGCGACGGACGGCGCGCAGGGAACCCGACCGCCCCGCCGGAATGGCAGGCGAACTCCAGGAGAAGTGACGGGTAATCAAAGATAAACAGGGCATGCGGAAATCGAACGCGCGATTTCCCAAGATCCTCCGCATGCACTTCGAAACATAAAATCAAGGAGTTCCCGCATTCGGCTCAATGTGCACGTCCGCACTACGGCCAATGGGTGGAGTGAGACGCAGTCCACATCACATCGTCATTACGAACCCGGCCTTCCGGCCGAACTCCGCCATCACACGCTGTAACGTCGATTGAGTGCGTACCGATGACAAGCTTCGCCTCATGGAGGAGCCCGAGACAGCCCAGGCGCCACCGGGCATGAGCCGGACACGCGTGCTGCTGTTCGGATCGACGCTCGTGGCCTATGTGGCCATCGTCGTAGCCGTCCTGACCACGTCCAAGCTCGTGACCCTGGACTGGCAGGTCATGATGTGGCGGCCCTACAAGCAGTGGCCGCAGATCCACGCGTTCCTGGACTACTTCGTGGTCCTGGGCCAGCGCGGCCCGACGGCCGTGATCGTCGCCTCCTGGCTGGGCTGGCGCGCCTGGCGCCACCGCACCCTGCACCCACTGCTGGTGCTGGGCACGTCGCTGCTCCTGCTGAACGTCACCGTGGGTTCGGTGAAGTACGGCCTCGGCAGGCTCGGCCCGCACTACGCGACCAGCGCCGGATCGGCCGAGCTCTTCGCCGGCGGCGATATATTTCCCTCCGGTCACACCGCGAACGCCGTGGTGACCTGGGGGGTCCTGGCCTATCTGGCCACCACCCCGTGGGTCCGCCGGGTCACCTCCGTGATCGCGGCGTTGCTGGCGCTGGGCGTCGGCATGACCACCATCTACCTCGGCACCCACTGGGTCAGCGACGTCCTGCTCGGCTGGGCGGCCGGCCTGCTGATCCTGCTGGCACTGCCCTGGTTCGAGCCGCTGATGGCCTCGGCCGAGCAGCGGATCACGGCCGCCTGGGCGCGCCGTCGCGGCACCCGCACGGCGCCCGCCACGGCTCCCGCCGCGAACACGGCGCCGGCCTCCGTGCAGCTCTCCGACAACCCGGACGGCGTACTCGAGCCCGTCGTTCTCAGCGGCCGCGCGACGACACCTGCGTCCGGCGTACCGCACCACCCGGCACGTCCGCACACCACCCGCCACGAACGCACCCCGGTCACCCCGGCCGGCAGCCGCCGCCCGCCCGCGGACCGGCCCGGCCGCCCGGCACCGGTCGGCCAGGCCGGCGTGGCCCGCGGCCGCGGCGCCACCGGCTGACGGCCCGCGGGGCAGGTACGCACACCTCCCGCCCCGCCCGCGCCCGTACGAAGGCCCCGGCCGCCCCCGAAGAGGGGCGGCCGGGGCCTTCGTCGTGCGGGGATGCGGGGAGAGGGCCTTCAGCCGCTCCAGCATCGGGTCACCCGGCCGCCCTCGACGGTGAAGTTGAGCCGGCCCACCCGGTACTCCATGGTGATGACGGCGCCCGGCGGCAGGGCACGCACCATGCTCCAGCCACGCTCGGTGGCCCGGCGCTCGGCCTCGTCGGCGCCGAGGCCGACGTAGGTGTCCGGTTCGTCCTGCGGTTGCCGTGCGGCACTCGGATCGGTTGCCATGAGAGCAACCGTAGGCGCACACGAGCCGTGACGGAAGGCGGCGGCCGACTTGATCGTCACACTTCTGTCACAGAATCCAGGGCAGCGTTTGGCGTGCACCGTTCACTCTTTGGGGGCGACTTTTCCAATCACCCGCCGAATTCGCGGACCCGGCCGCCGAAAAGCGTCCGGGCCGGCCGCCACGGAATTCCGGGAAACGGTCCACACACTTCCCTCACATCACATCCCCAGCGTCGACAGCTCTTCATCCGTCAGCAACCGGGACCGAATGAGGAACCGGTTGCCCGTCGGCGCCTCCAGCGAGAAGCCGCTGCCGCGCCCCGGCACCACGTCGATCGTCAGATGCGTGTGGCTCCAGTAGGCGAACTGGTCGCGCGACATCCACACCGCCACCGGGTCGATGCCCAGGACGTCGAGGTCGCCGAGGTGCACGTCGGAGTCCCCGGTGAGGAACTCCCCCCGCGGATAGCACATGGGCGAGCTGCCGTCGCAGCAGCCGCCGGACTGGTGGAACATCAACGGGCCGTGCTGGTCGGCGAGACGCCGCAGCAGCCCCGCGGCCTCCTCGGTGACGGCGACCCGGCCGGCCCTCGGTGCGATAGAGGTCATGGGGTCAGAGTGCTCCCGCCGAGCGCCGCCCGCCAGACCCCCGCAGGACATGCCGACGGGCGGAACCCACCGTCGACTCCGCCTCGCGCTCCGACAGGCCGGTGCTGACGGCCGCCCCGACCATCTCCGCGGCGACCCGGTCGCCGTGGCCGTTCTCGAACGCGCGGCAGGCGGCCCAGAACAGCCGCTCGTTGCGCTCCCCCACCGACGAGCCCAACACGAAGCGGATCAGCGGCCCGGCCGTGCCCCCGCCCGTCCCGGCACCCGACCCGGCGCCCGCCGGCGCGCCCGCCGCGGCACGCGCGGCACGGCGCTGGGGGGTCGTCAGCAGCAGCCGCAGCAGCCGCTTGGGCACGGCGGCCGGCGGCATCGAGGCCGTCGGCGGGTCCCAGCGGTAGAGCCCGGCGGTGGTCACCGAGCCGGGTCCCACGAGGTAGCCGCCGCTGCCGCGCACGTCGATCCCGTTGCCGAGCCGGCGCACGGAGTTGGGCACGATCGCCTCGGCCGGGCCGCGCAGCCACAGGTGCCGGCCGCCGCTCGGGGTGATGACCGTGCGCGTCCACGGCACGGCGAAGCCCCACCGGGCGGCCAGGTCCACCAGGTCGGTCACGCCGTCGACGCCGTCCTTGCGGTCCAGGTCGAGGCCGATCAGGTAGTGCGGTGAGCGTCCGCACGCGATCCCGTACCCGCTGGCCCAGGGGGCCGCCGCGAACATCTCGGTTATCCGGGCGGGCTCGGTGGCGGCGTCGTGCACGCCGTGGCCGAGCCGTCCGCACTGGCCGCGGCACATCCCGCGCCCGGTCTCCCCCCGGTGCGGCGAACGGACCGCGGGGAGCTTGGTCCGCGACAGCGGGATGACGGGGAAGCCGCGCCGCGCGGCGGCGAGCGCGCACTGCAGCGCGCGGTCGTGGTCCGGATGCGTCACGGGGTGCCCCCTCGGTGCGCTACGGCATGGCCCCTTTATCGTACTTTCGTTCGACCCTCCACTCAATGGCGCACCGACGGCGCGCGGCACGGCCGTCCCGTCCCGGTCCGTCACATGACGGGTCGTCTGCCCGAGACTGTACGGAAGATGCGAGTACGGAAGACCGAGTGCCGGCAGGATCTCCTACCGCGAGGGAACGCGCCGATGGGGACGAACGCAACGCAGACCGCGACCGACCGGGCGGCGGCGCCCCGGCGGCCGGGACGGCTGATGGTGGACTGGCTGACCACCACCGACCACAAGAAGATCGGGCACCTCTACCTGATCACGTCGTTCGGCTTCTTCCTCGCCGCGGGACTCATGGCGCTGCTGATGCGCGCCGAGCTCGCCCGCCCCGGCCTGCAGCTGATGTCGAACGACGGCTACAACCAGCTGTTCACGATCCACGGCACGGTCATGCTGCTGCTCTTCGCCACCCCGACCTTCGCGGGCTTCGCCAACGAGATCATGCCGCTGCAGATCGGCTCGCCCGACGTCGCCTTCCCCCGGCTGAACATGCTGTCGTACTGGCTGTTCCTCTTCGGCGGCCTGATCGTGCTCGGGAGCTTCCTGACGCCCACCGGGGGCGCCTCCTTCGGCTGGTTCGCCTACGCGCCGCTGAACAGTCTCACCCGCTCGCCCGGGATCGGCGCCGACATGTGGATCATGGGGCTGGCGCTGTCGGGCTTCGGCACCATCCTGGGCGCGGTCAACTTCGTCGCGACGATCGTGGGGATGCGCGCGCCGGGCATGACCATGTTCCGGATGCCGATCTTCACCTGGAACGTGCTCTTCACCTCGGTGCTGGTGCTGATGGCCTTCCCCGTGCTGGCGGCGACGCTGCTGGTGCTGGAGGCGGACCGGCGCTTCGGCTCGCTGGTCTTCGAGCCGGGCAACGGCGGGGCGCTGCTGTGGCAGCACCTGTTCTGGTTCTTCGGCCACCCGGAGGTGTACATCATCGCGCTGCCGTTCTTCGGCATCATCACCGAGGTCATCCCGGTGTTCTCGCGCAAGCCGGTGTTCGGCTACGCGACGCTGGTGGGCGCGACGACGGCCATCACCGGGCTGTCGATGGTGGTGTGGGCGCACCACATGTTCGTCACCGGCGCCGTGCTGCTGCCGTTCTTCTCGCTGCTGTCGTTCCTGATCGCCGTGCCGACCGGGGTGAAGTTCTTCAACTGGATCGGCACGATGCTGCACGGCTCGCTGTCCTTCGAGACACCGATGCTGTGGGCCGTCGGCTTCCTGGTGAGCTTCCTGTTCGGCGGCCTCACCGGGGTCATCCTCGCCTCGCCCCCGCTGGACTTCCAGGTCAGCGACTCGTACTTCGTGGTGGCCCACTTCCACTACGTGGTCTTCGGGACGGTGGTCTTCGCGATGTTCGCCGGCTTCTTCTTCTGGTGGCCGAAGTTCACCGGGAAGATGCTCGACGAGCGGCTGGGGAGGATCCAGTTCTGGACGCTGTTCGTCGGCTTCCACACCACCTTCCTCGTCCAGCACTGGCTGGGCGTTGAGGGCATGCCCCGGCGGTACGCCGACTACCTGGCGGCGGACGGCTTCACCGTGCTCAACACGATCTCGACGATCGGGGCGTTCCTGCTGGGCCTGTCCACCCTGCCGTTCCTCTACAACGTGTGGCGGACCGCCAAGTACGGCCGGCGCGTGGAGGTCGACGACCCCTGGGGCTTCGGCCGTTCGCTGGAATGGGCGACCTCCTGCCCGCCACCACGGCACAACTTCTCGACGCTGCCGCAGATCCGTTCCGAGTCCCCCGCCTTCGACCTGCACCACCCGGAGGTCGCCGCCCTCGACCAGGCACGCTCCACCGGCCGCCGCGACGCCGTCGAGCCCGGTGCCGGCGGCCAGGACTGACGGCGCCCGGTCGCGGCACCGGCAGCGCCGTCACCCGCCCGGGGTTCAGCCCCTCCGCGTCCGCCCGCCGAGCCGCCTGCGCGCCGCGGCCCGCAGCTTCTTGCGCAGCCTGCGGGCCCGCCGCTTCGCCGCACGGGCAAGGTCCTTGCCCGCGTACAGCACGCCCATCCCCAGTCCGCCGACGTGGCGCCAGGCCGCGCGCAGCCGTCCCGAGGGGCCCGTCCGGCGGGCCAGCAGCTCCTCCAGCAGGCGTTCGCAGCTCCTGGCGATCTCCGCGGGGTCGTAGCTGGCGCCCTTGTCCAGGGCCGCCCGGCCCATCCGGCGGCGCAGCTCGTCGTCGTTGATCAGCCGGAGCATCGCGGCGGCAAGGGCGTCGACGTCACGCGGGGGCACCAGCAGGCCGTCGACCCCGTCGCTGATGATCTCGCCGGGACCGAGCGGGCAGTCGGTGCTGACCACCGGCAGCCCCACGCGCATCGCCTCGACGATCGTCATGCCGAATGACTCCATGCTGGAGGAGACCGCCAGCAGCGAGCCCTTGGCCATCTCCGGCTCGATCGGCGTCACTGTCCCCATCATCGTCACCCGGTCGCCGAGTTCCAGGCGCTCGATGAGCTGTTCCAGCTTCTCCTTCTGCCCACCGGTGCCGTATAACCGCAGGCCCCAGTCCGGGTGTTCGACCGAGACCTTGGCGAAGGCCCTGATGAGGTCGCCGTAACGCTTCACGGGGGCCAGCCGGCCCGCCGCGACCACGTACTTGGCGTCCAGGGCGCTGGGCACGACACCCGGGTCGGGGACGCTGTTCGGCAGGGCGAGCACCCGTACGCCGGGCAGCCACAGTCTGCGGCGGTAGCAGACGGCGTCGGCCTCGGTCGTGGTGGTGACCGCGTCCAGCCGGGGGTAGAGCCGGCGCAGCCTGAGGACCAGCGCCAGCGAGTGGGTGTCGAGCGTCAGGTGCTCCTGTGCGATCCGGACCACGTGACGCGGCGCTTGCAGGGCGATGTGGACGTTCAGCCCGGGGCGGGTGCCGATGACGACGTCGGCGTCGAGCGCCGCGAGGTGGGCGGCGATCCGCTGGTCGGTGAGGGCGCTGTACTGCTCGTAGCGGTTCTCACCGGAGGGGAAGACCTTCGCCGGCCGGTGGTACAGCGGGTCGTCGAGGTCGCACGTGTCGCTGCTCCTGCGCAGGTCCACCAGGTGCCGCAGCCGGACCTGCGGGTCGAGGGCGAAGGAAGGTTCGTCGCGGTGGCGGTACACGGAGACGATCTCGACCTCGTGGCGCTCGGCCAGGGCGCCGGCCAGGTTGTAGGTCGTGCGGATGGTGCCACCGACCCCGTAGGCGTTGTGAATCAGTATGGAAATGCGCATGCGTCCCCGTGTTCTCCCGCTCCCCGCGGACTCCCGCCCGCACTTCGTGCAGGCAAGACGATCGCCCCGGCCCTTAGGTTGCGTTCCTTCACCTTCCCTGCCCCTCGCCGTATACGCACTGTGATGTCCCCGTGACCGGTCGGTATCCTTCCGGATCGCGCCCGTCAGGCACGGTGGCCCAGCTGCGGCACGTCGAAGCAATTGCGCTCGATGCCGCCCCCCTCCGTCACCCAGCCGCCCCGGCGGCCGCTCGCCGCGTCACTCCACCGGGCTACGGACGGGCGGGCCCGAGAGGTGACGGACGGTTCGGCGAGCACCTGAGAGCGCGGCGGGAGCGACGGGCCGCACACATCGCGGCTTTGGGCGGACGGACCGTTCAGGGTATTGCCGCACACGACGTATTTCCACTAATCGGTTGACATGGCCATAAGATGACACGAATTCAGGCACGTCATGACCAGGACCCGCCAGGACCCGCCGCACCCGGCCAGGGTCCAGCGGGCTCAGCGCGGCAGGCGCAGCAGTGTCCCGGGCGTGAGCTGCCGGGTCGGGTCGGAGCCGATGACGTCCTGGTTGAGCCGGTACAGCTCGGCCGCGCCGCCGCTGACGTTGAAGCGCCGGGCGACTCCCTCCAGGGTCTCGCCGGGCTGGACCGCGTGCGCCCGGCCGGCCAGCCGCAGGCGCTGCGCGCAGGTCGGCCAGGCCTCCCAGCCCTGGTCGCGGAGGATCTCCTCGGCGACGGTCATCTGCTGGTCGGGGGTCGCGCGGTCGGGCCTGGCGGCCAGGTCGAGACCGCCGTGCTCGACCCAGGTGGGCTGGAAGATCTGCAGCCCACCGTAGAAGCCGTTGCCGGTGTTGGTCTTCCAGCGGTTGCTGCTCTCGCAGGTCGCCAGTTCCAGCCAGACGGGGGCGTGCCCGTCGGCCCGCGCTCCGGGAGCCAGGGCCGCCCACGTGGCGAGCAGAGCGAAAGCGGTCACCGCGAGACGGCGGGGACGGGACATGCGGGCCAGGCTAGGCACGGTGCGGCGGGCGCCGTCGCCCGCCGCGCCGTGCGCGCCCCCCGGCCCACCCGGTCGGAGCACGCCCCGCCGGGTGGGCCGGGAGTGCGCGGGAGGTCAGACCGACAGCCGCTGTCCCGGGTAGATCAGGTTGGGGTCGGTGCCGATCACGGACCGGTTGACGGCGTACAGCTTCTTCCAGGTCGTCCCGTGGGCGGCCGCGATGCCGCTCAGGGTGTCGCCGCCGCGGACGCTGTAGTTGCCGTGCCCCTTCGCCCGGCTCTGGCCGCGGTCGGCGTGACCGCCGCTGCCGCGCGACTGCTGCGCGGGCGCCGGGGCGGTGTGCCGCTTCGCCTTCGGCGCGGCCGGGGCGGTCCCGCGGGCGGGTGCGCTCCCGTAGGCGCCGGCGCGGGCGGAGCAGGTGGGCCAGGCGCCCCAGCCCTGCGCCCGCTGCACCTTGGCGGCGACGGCGATCTGCTGCTCACGGCTCGCCCGGTCGGCGGTCGCCGCGTACGCGGTGCCGCCGTAGGCGCGCCAGGTCCCGGCCGAGAACTGGAGTCCTCCGTAGTACCCGTTGCCGGTGTTGATGTGCCAGTTCCCGCCGCTCTCGCAGCTCGCGATGCGGTCCCAGACCCCGCCGTCGGCGGCCTTCGCGGGCCCCGCGACGGCCATGAGGGCCAGCGGGGTCAGCACGGTGACGCCGGCTACGACTGCGGACTGACGGTACTTGGCTGATACGGCCATGGAATCCCTCTCCACGGACCCGGGGTTCCCCCATGGCGCCGTACCTCCGGTACGGCACCCGACGGACGGGGTCCCCACGCATCCGGCGCGGCCCCCGTCCCCTTCGCTCGCCGACCGATGGATTTCGGATCCACGGTCACCCTCCGTGCGAGCCCTCCCGGGTGGTGCTCTCTGCACACGGCGGGCAAATCTAGGCAGGGTCGCGTTCCGTCGCCAAACAAACCCCTTACGCCGCAGGCCACTTGATGGTTACCGGTAGTAACGACCTATTGAGGACACCGGATTGATGGTGTTTTTTGCGGCATATCCGCACAGCGCATATGCGCCGTGTGACCCGACTCATAGGCACGGAGGCTTCCCGGGGTGAAAGGTGGGACTTGGAGTGACCGGCTCCGCACCGCCGCTCACCCTCCGCACGCGGGCGCACGAGCACGCGCCAAGAAGGCCGTGACTCCCGCCACAGATCGGCCGTTGTCACTATGTGCCGGGCGAGGCCCGGCAAAGGAGCCCGTAGCCGTACATTTCAAGGAGGCTTCAGTGCCGCCCATGCTCGACGTCAGCGACGAGGTACGAGCCGAGATCGGCGATGAGGAGGCGGCACGCCTGCTGGCGGGCGACAGCGCGCCCGGCACGTACGACTGCACCTCCTGCCGTACCCCTGGGGACACCGCCACGGAGCGCACCAGCACGGTGCTCTTCGTCGGCGAGGAGACCGCCGTGCTCGCCTTCGCCCACGCGACCTGCATCCCCTCCCAGGTCGTGCCCGTCTCGGAGGAGCAACTGCAGGGAGCGGTGCAGAGCATCGCCGGTGAGGAGCCGTCCGGCGCCGCGGCGGCCACAGCTCCGCGCCAGGCGGTGCTCGGCATCACCTGCGGCCTCGTCCTCATCAAGGAGGAGGTGTGCCCGGCCCTGGTCATCGAGCCCACCGGCCCGATCGCCCGCCCCGGCGACAGCGGCCCCGGTGACGACTTCCTGCCGATCCTGATCGAGCAGGGCTTCCTCCCCGTGAACGACCTGTCCACGCCGCCCTCCCCGCTGCCCGGCTGGTCCGTGCTGCTGGCCATGGGGCAGTTGCACGCCATCCTGCAGCCCGGCTCCGCCGGCGCGTGGTGGCAGGCGCACCAGCCGCTCGCGGTGAGCGAGGGCTGGCGCCAGGCGGTCAACCGGTCCAACGAGGTGTACGTGTACGCCGCCCCGCACGGCACCATCGGCCAGCAGCCCCGCGAGGACCTGCTGCGCGACGCCCTGGAACGCGCCTGCGGGCGCGGACTCCTCGTCGCGGCGACGATGCCGCTCTCCGGCACCTGATCCCCCCGGCTCCGGCCAAAGGCGCGTACGGCTGCCCGTACGCGCCTTTGGCCTATGGCAGTGCATATGCGTGATTCATCCGTACGACCCGCATCCCCGCAGATGAGCCGCTCGTTGCCACGACGTGCACACCTTTGACGCTTCCTCACGAGCCCAGTTCCGCAGCCCCATCCCCCCCATGCGCACCGCGCAGGAGGCGTCCGTGAGCGAGGGCACGCCGATCTACGACGCGCTCTACTCCGAGTACCGCAGGCTCTTCCGCACCCTCCCCGGCGACCGCACCGGCGAGGAGGACCTGCAGTTCAACGGCTTCGCCGACCGCGGTGGCGCCAACTCCCCCTACCGCTCCGGCCGCCACCGCGGCGACCTTCCGGCCCTCCCCCCGGGCCTCGCGGAGAACCGCATGCACGGCGGCCTCTGACCCACCCCGCACGCTGACCACGCCTCCCCTTCTGTAGCCCCTGGGGGTGCGCGTATCCTTACAACAAAACGCGCGGGGGAGGTCCGAGACCGCACTGCAGTCGGCTGTATCTTATAAACACAT
>NZ_JARAVO010000228.1:0-15578 GCF_033792805.1 Streptomyces sp. PA03-1a | reverse complement strand
GCGGGGGAGGGCAGGAGAATGCGGGGGGTCGCCGCACCGCTGGGGTGGTGCGTGAGGGAAACTATGTGTCGGTCGTGACTGAGGGTTCGTCCTGCCCCACGGGCGGGTCTGTGTCGTTCAAGGGGAATCGCCCGTGAAGTTGTTCGGTAAGTGGTTCGGCAAGAGTTCGCGTCAGGCTGGTGACAGCCCCACGGCGCGTCACCGCGCCCCGCGGCACGCGCAGGATGAGGGACCGGGCGAGGAGCGCCCGCTGTTCCGTGACGGGACCGCTGCTCCGGGCGGTGACATTTCGGGCGCTCATGGTGCGGTGTCTGTTGACCCTGCGGCTGCGGGGCGCATAGGTTTCCAGCAACCATCAGCCTCTAGCACGGGTGGAGGGTCCTTGCCGGTCTGTACGCGGTGCGGGTTCCAGAACGCGGAAGCGAGCCGCTTCTGCTCCAACTGTGGCGCGCCGCTGCGTGCCGCGGTGCCGTCCGAGCGTGCCTCCGAGACCACGTCCACGATCTCCATCTCCGGGATCGAGGCGTACGAGGCCGAGGCGACGGGACAGACCGTGCTGCCGGCGCTGTCCCCGGAGGCCCAGGCCGCGGTCGACGCGCTGCCGCCGGGCTCCGCGCTGCTGGTGGTACGCCGTGGTCCCAACTCGGGGAGCCGCTTCCTCCTGGACGGCGAACTGACGACGGCCGGCCGTCACCCGGAGAGCGACATCTTCCTGGACGACGTCACCGTCTCGCGGCGTCACGTGGAGTTCCGGCGCGCTCAGGACGGTTCCTTCACGGTCTCCGACGTCGGCAGCCTCAACGGCACCTACGTCAACCGCGAGCGGATCGACTCGGTGACCCTGTCCAGTGGCGACGAGGTGCAGATCGGCAAGTACCGACTGGTCTTCTACGCGAGCCAGTGGGGCGCCTGACCCCCGCGAGGGAAGGTTCATGCTTCGTACACCGTCGGGCGGTGCCGGCAACGGCACCGCCACCGCGGACGACCGGCTGCTGAGCATCGGCGCGGTGCTCAACGAGTTGCGGGAGGAGTTCCCCGAGGTCACCATCTCCAAGATCCGCTTCCTGGAGGCGGAGGGGCTGGTGGAGCCGCAACGCACGCCCTCCGGGTACCGGAAGTTCACCGTCCGGGACGTGGAACGGCTCGGGCACGTGCTGCGCATGCAGCGGGACCACTATCTTCCGCTGAAAGTGATCCGCGAGCACCTCGACGCCCTCGACCGCGGCGAGCCGCTGCCGCTGCCCGTCCCGTCCTCCGGGGAGTCCCGGGAGCTGATCGAGGTCGGCGCGGTGGAGCGGGAGGCACCCGCGGCGCTGCGCATCGGCAGGGACGAACTGCTGGCCGCCACGGGGGCCGAAGCGGGCGAGCTCGCCCAGTGGGAGGCGTACGGACTGGTGGAGGCCGGTCCTGACGGTGACTACGACGCCGAAACGGTGAACATCGCCAAGATCGTGGCCGATCTGGGCCGCTTCGGGCTCGAACCGCGCCATCTGCGGGCGGTCAAGGCGGCCGCCGATCGTGAGGCCGGTCTGGTGGAGCAGGTGGTCGCGCCCCTGCGCAGGCACCGCAATCCGCAGACCAGGACGCACGCGGAGGCCACCGCGCGGGAGCTGGCGGCGCTGTCCGTGCGGCTGCACGCGGCGCTGGTGCAGTCCGCGCTGAGGGTGCGGCTCTTCTGAGCGACATTGGCCAGGACACGCCCGGTCGGTGACCGGCCGGGCTCGTCCCGACTACCCAAACCTGCCGGGCACGGCCTAGGGTTGCTGTGTGAACGAGCTCGACGTCGTGGGTGTCCGGGTCGAAATGCCCTCCAACCAGCCGATTGTGCTCCTGCGGGAAGTGGGAGGCGACCGCTACCTGCCCATCTGGATCGGGCCGGGGGAGGCCACCGCCATCGCTTTCGCGCAGCAGGGCATGACGCCCGCGCGGCCGCTGACCCATGATCTGTTCAAGGACGTGCTCGAGGCCGTCGGTCAGACGCTGACCGAGGTCCGGATCACCGACCTGCGCGACGGCGTCTTCTACGCCGAGCTGGTGTTCGCCAGTGGCGTCGAGGTGAGCGCCCGTCCCTCGGATGCCATAGCGCTCGCGCTGCGCACCGGAACCCCCATCTACGGTAGCGACGGGGTGCTGGACGACGCCGGCATCGCCATTCCCGACGAGCAGGAGGACGAGGTCGAGAAGTTCCGCGAGTTCCTCGACCAGATCTCGCCGGAGGACTTCGGAACCAGCAGTCAATAGGGCCCGCGAAGGCCATTCGTCCAGCCCTACCCCCACCATGGACACGGGAAACCACCTCTGGGGTTGATATCACTCGGCGTGCCGAGCGTGGCGATCGTTGACGCACCCGGAGTGACTGCCTACCGTCGAGGAGGAAAGTCCCGATGGCACGTGCGCGTGCCCTGAGGGGTGCGAAGGGACGGGAGGTCGGCGTGAGAAGCACCGGCGACGGTACGGCCTTTGGCGGCCCGTATCCGATGCGCGGGGCCTTGGCCCGCAACGCCGCGACGCCCCCCGGAGGGGGTTCGGGCGACACCTCGGGACAGCAGCCGGAGGGGGCCGGTGAACGGGTCGGCTACCGCGGGCCCACCGCCTGCGCGGCGACCGGCATCACGTATCGCCAGCTGGACTACTGGGCGCGTACCGGGCTCGTGGAGCCCAGCATCCGCCCCGCGTACGGCTCGGGGACGCAGCGGCTGTACAGCTTCCGGGACGTCGTGGTCCTCAAGATCGTCAAGCGGCTCCTCGACACGGGGGTGTCCCTGCAGAACATCCGCACCGCCGTGCAGCACCTGCGGTCGAGCGCGCCAGCCGAACTCACCCGCATGACGCTGATGAGCGACGGCGCGACGGTGTACGAGTGCACCTCCCCGGACGAGGTCGTCGACCTCCTCCAGGGCGGTCAGGGGATCTTCGGGATCGCCGTGGGCGTGGTGTGGCGGGACGTCGAGGGCGCCCTGTCGCAGCTGCACTCCGAGCGCGTCGACACCGGGGAGACCGTGGTCGGCCACAATCCGGGCGACGAGCTGGCGCGGCGCCGCAACCGCGCTGGCTGAACCGGGCCGAACCGCGCGGATCGGACCGCGGCCCACCCGTCCGCCGTACAGGCGTACGGCGGATGTCGGACCCGTGGGGCACCATCGGTGACTGTGAGAAGCGCGCCGACCATCCTCCACCTGGACATGGACGCGTTCTTCGCCGCCGTCGAGCAGGCCGCGAAGCCGAGTCTGCGGGGGAAGCCGGTCGTCGTGGGGGGTCTCGGGCCGCGCGGGGTGGTCGCGACCGCCTCGTACGAGGCCCGGGTACACGGGGTGCACTCGGCCATGGCGATGGCCCACGCGCGTCGGCTGTGCCCGAACGCGGCGTACCTCGTGCCGCGCTTCGCCGTCTACCGGCAGATCAGCGACATCGTCATGGAACTGCTGTCACGGCTGTCGCCGCTGGTCGAGCCGCTCAGCCTCGACGAGGCCTTCGTGGACCTGGAGGCGGGCGGGATCGCGGACGACCCGCGCGCGGTGGGGGAGCGGCTGCGGGCGGACATCCGGGCGGCCACCGGGGTCACCGGCTCGGTGGGGCTCGCGGGCTCCAAGCTGCTCGCCAAGATCGCCTCGGAGCAGGCCAAGCCCGACGGGCTGGTCGTCATCGAGCCCGGCACCGAGCGCGAGCTGCTGGCCCCCATGCAGGTGCGTACGCTGCCGGGCGTCGGGCCCGCGACGGCGGAGCACCTGAGGCGGGCCGGCATCCTCACGGTCGGCGAGGTCGTGGAGGCGGGGGAGGCCGAGCTGGTGCGGCTGCTCGGCAAGGCGCACGGCGCCCATGTGCACGGGATGGCCCTGGGGATCGACGAGCGGCCCGTGGTCGCCGACCGCGAGAGCAAGTCGGTCTCGGTCGAGGACACCTTCGACGTCGACCTCACCGACCGCGTCCGGGTCCGGCTCGAGGTGGACCGGCTGGCCGACCGCTGCGTGCGCAGGCTGCGCACGGCGGGCCGCTCGGGCCGCACGGTGGTGCTGAAGGTGCGGCGGTACGACTTCACGACGCTGACCCGATCGGAGACCCTGCGCGCCCCGACCGACGACCTCGCGGTGGTGCGGGAGACCGCGGCGCGGTTGCTGGAGGCCGTCGAGATCACCGGCGGCGTACGCCTGCTCGGGGTCGGTGTCGCGGGGCTCGCGGACTTCACGCAGGAGGACCTGTTCGCCCAGGCGGCCGAACGGGAGGAGGAGGCGGCGGGCGAGGAGTCCGCCCCGTCCGAGGGGGCTGACGGGCGGCCCGTGGAGGAAGCCCCGGAGCCGGAGCCGGCGGAGCGGCGCTGGGTGCCGGGCCAGGACGTGCGGCACACCGAGCACGGCGCGGGGTGGGTACAGGGCAGCGGGGTCGGGAGGGTCACCGTCCGCTTCGAGGAGCCGGGCTCGCCGGTGCCGGGGCGGGTGCGCACCTTCGCGGTGACCGACCCGGAACTCGAGCCATCCGAACCGCTCCCGCTGGTGTTACCGGGCCTGCGGGGGCTCCCGCGTCAGGCGTCGCCGGCCAGCTTGCCGAAGTCGTGGTCCGGCGGGGGCTCCGGCACCGGGCCGGACAGCGAAGGCCCGCTCATGCCGTAGTGGTGGTAGAGCTGCAGCTCCTGCTCGGGGGAGAGGTGCCGGCCCACGCCGAAGTCCGGGGCGTCCTTGATCAGTGCCTTGTCGAACGGCACGCGCAGCTCCTCCCCGGTGAACTCGCTCGGTTCCAGCGGCACGAAGGCGTCGCGGCTGAACAGGCCGGTGCGCACCGCGGCCCATTCGGGCTCTCCGGTGGCGTCGTCGAGGTACACCTCGTCGACCGTGCCGATCTTCATCCCGTTGCGGTCGAAGGCCCTGCGCCCGATGAGGCTGCGCGGATCGATACCGGTCTGCACGGTCCCTCCAACTGGTCGCGATTAATCCTATTTAGGCACGAAAGGTGGCGGCTGTCACATGACCCGTCCCCGGACCGCGCTGGTACGCTGACAGCGGCTGCTGACCCCTTGCGGGAGAGTCCTGGCGACGCGGGGAACCGTCCGCCGGGCGCCGAAGGAGCAAACCCTCCCCGGAATCTCTCAGGCATCCGTACCGCATGGGTGAGGTCACTCTGGAAAGCAGGAAGGGCGGCACACCGCGTGCGCGGCCGCTTCCTCACCGACGGTGAAAGCCGTCCCGGCACCTGCGGGACGGTGAAGCTCTCAGGTTCAGATGACAGAGGGGGAGGCCGTGTCGCGTCAGACCAGGAGGCCTCCGCAGATGACCGCCAACCGCATCCCACTCTCCGAGCTGGAGCGCGGCATCCCCTTCGAGCAGCGCCACATCGGGCCCGACGCCGGTGCGCAGGCCAAGATGCTCGCGCAGGTCGGCTACGGCTCGCTGGACGAGCTGACCGCCGCCGCCGTGCCGGACACCATCAAGAGCGCCGAGGCGCTCGGTCTGTCCGACGCCCGCACCGAGCCCGAGGTCCTCGCCGAGCTGCGCTCGCTCGCCGACCGCAACCAGGTGCTGCGCCCCATGATCGGCCTCGGCTACTACGGCACCTTCACCCCGCCGGTCATCCTGCGCAACGTCATGGAGAACCCCGCCTGGTACACGGCGTACACGCCCTACCAGCCGGAGATCTCCCAGGGCCGCCTGGAGGCCCTGCTGAACTTCCAGACGGTCGTCGCGGACCTCACCGGGCTGTCCACCTCCGGCGCCTCGCTGCTCGACGAGAGCACCGCGGCCGCCGAGGCCATGGCCCTGGCCCGCCGGGTCGGCAAGGTCAAGGACGGCGTCTTCCTGATCGACGCCGACACCTTCCCGCAGACCGTCGCCGTGATCGAGACCCGCGCCGAGCCGACCGGCGTCGAGGTCGTCGTCGCCGACCTCAGCGAGGGCATCCCGGCGGAGATCGCCGAGCGCGGCGTCTTCGGCGTGCTGCTGCAGTACCCGGGGGCCTCCGGTGCCGTGCGCGACCTCAAGCCGCTCGTGGAGCAGGCGCACGGGCTCGGCGCGATCGTCACCGTCGCCGCCGACCTGCTGGCCCTGACCGTTCTCACCTCCCCTGGCGAGCTCGGCGCGGACATCGCGGTCGGCACCACCCAGCGCTTCGGTGTGCCCATGGGCTTCGGCGGCCCGCACGCCGGTTACATGGCCGTCCGTGACGCGTACGCCC
The DNA here is from genome assembly GCF_033792805.1 of Streptomyces sp. PA03-1a. Lineage (NCBI taxonomy): Bacteria > Bacillati > Actinomycetota > Actinomycetes > Kitasatosporales > Streptomycetaceae > Streptomyces > Streptomyces sp. PA03-1a. The sequence continues at coordinate 9,419 of NZ_JARAVO010000228.1, read as the reverse complement.
GCAGCCTCCCGGGCCGCCTTGTCGGCGTCTCCGTCGACGCCGACGGCGACAGGGCCTACCGTCTGGCCCTGCAGACCCGTGAGCAGCACATCCGCCGCGAGAAGGCCACCAGCAACATCTGCACCGCGCAGGTGCTGCTCGCCGTCATGGCCGGCATGTACGCGGTCTACCACGGCCCGGAGGGCCTGGCGCAGATCGCCCGCCGCACCCACCGCTACGCCTCGGTCCTCGCCGCGGGCCTGCGCGCCGGCGGTGTCGAGGTGACCACCGAAGCCTTCTTCGACACCGTCACCGCCCGCGTGCCCGGCCGTGCCGCCGAGGTCGTGGCCGCCGCCCGCGAGGCCGGCGTGAACCTGCGCCAGGTCGACGCCGACCTGGTCGGCATCGCCTGCGACGAGACCACCGGCCGCGCCGACCTCGCCGCGGTCTGGGACGCCTTCCGCGTCACCGGCGCCGACGTCGAGGCCCTGGACGCGACCACCGGGGACGCGCTGCCCGCCGGTCTGACCCGCGGCGTGGACTACCTGACCCACCCGGTCTTCCACCAGCACCGCTCCGAGACCGCGATGCTGCGCTACCTGCGCCGCCTCGCCGACCGCGACTACGCCCTGGACCGCGGCATGATCCCGCTGGGCTCCTGCACCATGAAGCTCAACGCGACCACCGAGATGGAGCCGGTCACCTGGCCCGAGTTCGGCGCGCTCCACCCCTTCGCGCCCGCCGACCAGGCCGAGGGCTACCTGACGCTCATCCGTGAGCTGGAGGAGCGCCTCGCCGAGGTCACCGGCTACGACAAGGTCAGCCTCCAGCCGAACGCCGGCTCCCAGGGTGAGCTCGCCGGCCTGCTGGCCGTCCGCGCGTACCACCGCGCCAACGGTGACGCCCAGCGCACCGTGTGCCTCATCCCGTCCTCCGCGCACGGCACCAACGCCGCCAGCGCCGTGATGGCCGGTATGAGGGTCGTCGTCGTGAAGACCGCGGGCGACGGCGAGGTCGACGTCGAGGACCTGCGCGCCAAGATCGAGCAGTACCGCGACGAGCTCGCCGTGCTCATGGTCACCTACCCCTCCACGCACGGCGTCTTCGAGGAGCACATCGGCGACATCTGCGCCGCGGTGCACGACGCGGGCGGCCAGGTCTACGTGGACGGCGCGAACCTCAACGCCCTGGTGGGCCTGGCGAAGCCCGGCCACTTCGGCGGCGACGTGTCGCACCTGAACCTGCACAAGACCTTCTGCATCCCGCACGGCGGCGGCGGCCCCGGCGTCGGTCCGGTCGCGGTCCGCGCCCACCTCGCCCCGTACCTGCCGAACCACCCGCTCCAGCCGTCCGCCGGCCCGGAGACGGGCGTCGGCCCGATCTCGGCCGCCCCCTGGGGCTCGGCCGGCATCCTGCCGATCTCCTGGGCGTACGTACGGCTCATGGGCGGCGAGGGCCTCAAGCGCGCCACCCAGGTGGCGGTGCTCAGCGCGAACTACGTGGCCAAGCGCCTGGAGCCGCACTTCCCGGTGCTCTACACGGGTCCCGGCGGTCTCGTCGCGCACGAGTGCATCATCGACCTGCGCCCGCTGACCAAGGAGACGGGCGTGACGGTCGACGACGTCGCCAAGCGCCTGATCGACTACGGCTTCCACGCGCCGACGATGTCGTTCCCGGTGGCCGGGACGCTGATGATCGAGCCGACGGAGAGCGAGGACCTCGCGGAGCTGGACCGCTTCTGCGACACGATGATCGCGATCCGCGCCGAGATCGAGCGGGTCGGCTCGGGGGAGTGGCCCGCGCAGGACAACCCGCTGCGCAACGCCCCGCACACGGCGGCGGCGCTGGGCGGCGACTGGGAGCACCCGTACTCCCGTGAGGAGGCGGTCTTCCCGTCCGGCGTGTCGGCCGCGGACAAGTACTGGCCGCCGGTCCGCCGCATCGACGGCGCCTTCGGCGACCGCAACCTGGTCTGCTCCTGCCCCCCGCTGGACGAGTACGACGCGTAAGGGCGCCTGACGCGCTCAAGGGTCGGCCCCGCTGCTCCAGCGGGGTCGGCCCTGTGTCGTTCCCGGCCCGGGTCAGGCCGCCGTGACGATGTGCTCGCTGCCGAGCGGGCGGTGCGGGGCGATGATCTGCCCGTCGGGGAGGAGCTCACCGGTGTCCTCGAAGAGCAGGACGCCGTTGCACAGCAGGCTCCAGCCCTGCTCGGGGTGGCTGGCCATGATGTGGGCGGCCTCGCGGTCGGGGCTGCCGGCGGACGGACAATGCGGCTGGTGCGGGCACATGGACGACGTCTTTCGCTGCGAGTGGTGTGAAGTACGGCTGCCTTGGGTAGGAACCTCAGTCATGCCGCTCCCCCGTTCAGTCGGTCGGTCCCAGTGTTGCTCTACTGAGGGATTTCCGCAGGGATTTCGCGTGAGCTGTCCTCGTTAGTTGGGGACGCATTCACTCTCGCGGGCGGTTGCCCGGACAATGCAACGCCTCCGTGACCGGACGGTCACGGAGGCGTGTGCGGGTCGCCCCAGCCGGGAGCCTCAGGCGGTGGTGCCGAGCAGGGGTGGCGGAGCCAGCCGCAGGGTGAGCACCGGCACCAGGTCGGAGAGCCGGTGCATGCGGTGCGCGGCGATCCCCGGCGGGGCCGGCGCCAGCGGGATCAGCAGGTCGGAAGGGGCCGGCTGGGCCGTGCCCGCGTCCGCTGTGACGTCCCCGTGCAGCCACAGCGTCAGCATGTAGAGCCCCGGTACCGAGAGCAGGTGCGGCTGGTAGGGGGTGGTGAGCGCGTCGGCCTGGCGCAGCGCGCGCTCGGTGGAGGCCAGGTAGGGGCCCTCGCAGAAGTGCGAGAACGCCCAGCCGTCCGGGGTGTCCACGGTCTCGCCCGCGGCGGCCACCTTGTCGCCGGTACGGATGTGGAAGCGCCAGCCGGTCAGTCGCGCCCGAGGCAGTCCTCCCGGTTCGGTGATCACGGGGTCGAGGACGTGCAGGGGGAGCGGATGCTCGGCGACCAGGGGCCCCGTGGCGTTGCGCAGTGAGGGGGTGCGGGCCTCACGGACGGCGGTGGGGGAGCTCAGGGCGGCGAGAACGCTCCGCAGGGCGGGAGCGGGGGCTGGGGCTACCTGCAGCGGCATGGTGGGCGGCCTCTCATGAGGAGACACGGGGGGTGTTCGGCGGGGCGCGGACAGCACTGTCAGCGATGGAGCAGACGAAGCGGCGGCAGGCCGGGACAGCCCGGATCCGCGGGGCGCGCGGGGGCGGCGACGTACGGAATCAGCGTGGGCATGCGGATCCCTTCCCGTGGCCGGATGCGTCGCGGGCGCGCGGCGGGTCGCGGAGGCTCTGCCTGTGAACGAAGGATATACGAGGAGTGTTCGCGCAGTGTTTCATCTAGCCGTCAGTGATATTACGGGCAAGGCGCTTCCAGGTCACCCTGGGCAGGTAATAGCTCCCCAATTGCGCCGTCGCCCACGCCGTGAACTGCGCTTTCCGCGTTACTGCGGATGGCTGAATCTCATCGGTGTTTTTCACGACACTGCCGCCGACGGCATGTGAATTCCGTCCATGCCCGCGGAATGTGCCGCGAGACGGTGCTCGTGGCCAGCTTAGCGGCTCAGCGCAGGCGCCGGGGGCCTTATCGATCTCAGGGCTGGGCATGATGTGATCACGGCCCACTCGAGGAAGGACCTCCGATGGGGGAAAAGGTCGCGGCCACGGGGTTCGACCTGGCCGACCGCCAGCGCTACCGCAGGAAGCTGAAGCAGTGCCTGCTGGGGTTGGAGCGACTGCTGGAGGAGAAGCGATTCGACCGCCCCCGCAATCTGATGGGGCTGGAGATCGAACTCAATCTCACCGACCGCGACGGGCTGCCGCGGATGATGAACGAGGAGGTCCTCGAGCGCATCGCGAGCCGTGATTTCCAGACCGAGCTCGCACAGTTCAACATTGAAGTGAACATCGCCCCGCATCGGCTTTCCGGCCGGGTCCTGGACCGGCTCGCAGAAGAGTTGCGCATGGGCCTGGGATATGCCGAGGGAAAGGCCCGCGAGGTCGGCGCCCGCATCGTGATGGTGGGAATCCTGCCCACCCTCGGCGCGCAGGACCTGGTCGGTGCCAACCTCTCCCGCGTCGACCGCTACATGCTGCTCAACGACCGCATCCTCGCCGCCCGCGGCGAGGACATCACCCTGGACATCTCGGGGGTGGAGCGGCTGACCTGCGTCTCCGGCTCGATCGCCCCGGAGGCCGCGTGCACCTCGATGCAGATGCACCTGCAGGTCACCCCCGCGCGGTTCGCCGCGGTGTGGAACGCAGCGCAGGTGGTGGCCGGCCCACAGGTCGCGCTCGGCGCCAACTCGCCTTTCTTGTTCGGCCGTGAGCTGTGGCGGGAGACCCGCCCCACGCTGTTCCAGCAGGCCACCGACACCCGCCCCGAGGAGCACCGGGCCCAGGGCGTGCGCCCGCTGACCTGGTTCGGCGAGCGCTGGATCGACTCCGCGTACGACCTCTTCGCCGAGAACGTGCGCTACTTCCCCTCCCTGCTGCCCATATGTGAGGACGAGGACCCGCTGCACGTGCTCGACGAGGGCGGGGTGCCGCAGCTGAAGGAACTCACCCTGCACAACGGCACGATCTACCGGTGGAACCGCCCGGTGTACGCGGTCGTCGACGGCGTGCCGCACCTGCGGGTGGAGAACCGCGTGATGCCCGCCGGGCCCACCGTCGCCGACGTGCTCGCCAACACCGCCTTCTACTACGGGCTCGTCCGCTCCCTCGCCGAGGCGTCGCGCCCGGTGTGGAGCAGGCTGCCGTTCGCCGCCGCCGCGGCGAACTTCGACGCCGCGTGCCGGTACGGCATCGACGCGGTGTTCACCTGGCCCCGGCCGGGACGCGGCAACGGCCTCGTGGAGATCGGGGCCGTCGAACTCGTCCTGGACGAACTGCTCCCGATGGCGGCCGCCGGACTGGACGCGTGGGGCATCGACCCGGTGGACCGGGACCACTACCTCGGCATCATCGAGGGCCGCTGCCGCAAGCGCACGAACGGCGCCGAGTGGCAGGCCGTCGCCTTCCACCAGGAGCTGGACCGCGGACTGGACCGGCAGCGGGCGCTGGCCGCGATGACCCTGCGCTACTGCGAGCTGATGCACACCGGCGCCCCCGTGCACGAGTGGCCCCTGGAACGCTGAGCCGCCGCCCGTGCCGCCCCGCCGATGAGGCAGGATGGCGCGGGTGGAGGCATCTGTGGACAGGAACGCGGCGGAGCCGGGCGGGTCCGGGGCCGGGTCGGTGGAGCGGCTCGGCCCGCGCGCGCTGCGCAGCGAGACCCTGCTGGTGCTCGCGCTGTCGCTCGGGGCGAGCGCGCTCGCGGCGCTGATCAGCTTCATCGGTTCGCTGACCAAGCCCGGCGGGCTCAAGGACCAGGCGGCCACCCTCGTCGGCTCGCAGGCGCCGGGCCGTCCGTGGCTGGACCTGGCCTGGCAGCTGTTCGGTGTCGCCACCGCGCTCGTCCCGGTCGCGCTCGTCGCCCACCTGCTGGCCCGCGAGGGCACGGGTATGCCGGCCATCGGCTTCGACCTGCGCCGCCCGCGGACCGACCTGCTGCGCGGCGCCGCGGTGGCCGCGGCCATCGGCGGCACCGGGCTGCTGTTCTACCTGGGCGCGCGCGCCTCCGGGTTCAACCTGACGGTCGTGCCGGAGTCGCTGCCCGACGTCTGGTGGAAGATCCCCGTGCTGATCGCCTCCGCGGTCCAGAACGCGGTGCTCGAGGAGGTCGTCGTCGTCGGCTACCTGCTGCGCAGACTGGGCCAGTTGGGCTGGACACCGGTCGGCGCGCTGGTGGCCAGCAGCGTGCTGCGCGGCTCCTACCACCTCTACCAGGGCATCGGCGGGCTCATCGGGAACATTGCGATGGGCGTCGTCTTCGTCCTGCTCTACCGGCGCTGGGGCCGGGTGGGGCCGCTGGTGGCGGCCCACGCGCTGATCGACATCGTGGCCTTCGTGGGCTACGCGCTGCTCGCCGGGAAGGTCGGCTGGCTGCCGACCGCGTGAGGCCCCTCTACGGGTGGGCGCGCAGCTCGCCGTCGATCACGGTGACGGCACGGCCGCTGAGCCGCACGCGGTCACCGCGCAGCACCGTCCGCACCAGGCCCGAACGCGCCGAGGCCTGCAACCCGGTGAGCTCGTCGCGGCCCAGACGCCGCGACCAGAACGGCGCCAGGGCGGTGTGGGCGCTGCCGGTCACCGGGTCCTCGTCGATGCCGACGGCGGGGAAGAAGCCGCGCGAGACGAAGTCGTAGCCGGTCGTCGCCGGGGACTCGGCGGCGGCCGTGACGATGAGCCCGCGCTTGGACGGCAGCGCGGCGACGGCGGCGACATCGGGGGTGAGCGCCCGCACGGTCTTCTCGTCGACGACCTCCACCAGCAGGTCGCCCACGTCGTCGCCGGTCTCGTGCACCGACAGCACGTCGGCGCCGATCGCGGCGCCGATGTCGTCGGTGACGACGACCGAGGTCAGCGGGGCTACGGGGAAGTCCATGGTGATGGTGCCGTCGTCGTCGGCCGTCGTCGTGAGGATGCCGCAGCGGGCGCCGAACCGCACCGGACCGCGGGCGGCGCCCGTGCTGTGGAGGATGTGCGCGGTGGCGAGGGTGGCGTGCCCGCACATGTTCACCTCGGCTTTGGGGGTGAACCAGCGCAGGGCCCAGTCCGCGTCCTGGGCGCCCGGCGTGGGGTGGGCGAAGGCGGTCTCGGAGAGGTTGACCTCGGCGGCCACCCGCTGGAGCCAGCCGTCGTCGGGGAAGGCGTCGGCGTCCAGCAGCAGGACGCCCGCGGGATTGCCGGCGAAGGGGCGGTCGGTGAAGGCGTCGACGGTACGAATCCGCATGCCCGCGAGCGTACGGAGGCCCGGGCGCCACCGGCCAGGGCCAATCGAGGGGTTGTGGCCCGAGCCATGGGTGCCGCAGTCGCTCCCGCGCCCCAACCGGCACCGGACCCGGCCCACTTGAGGGGCGCCAAGCCCGTGCGGGCCGGGTTCGCCGTCAGGCGGGCGGAGCGTCGTCGCCGGGCAGCGTGCGGACCAGGGCGCCGTGCGCGTCGAGCACGGCCCGGCACTGCGCGCGTTCCGGGTGATCGCCGTCCGGCCCCCGGAGGAGCACCGCGCGCTCGTTCCCCGGGTCGACCGGCCGGGCGAGCCCGGCCGCGACGGCGACGAGGTCGACCAGCGCGGACCTCACCGGGACCTCCGGGTCCGCGGCAAGACGGATCACGAACGGCAGGGCGGCCGCCATCGCGGCGCCCATCCGCACGACACCGTCCATCAGGACGTTGGTGAGCACCCGCGCGGCCTCGGGGGCGGCACTTTCGTCGAGCAGCGCGTGGAGGACGGCCGGGAGTCCGCCGGGGCAGCCGGGGAAGCCGGCCCACGGCACTTCGGCGCAGCCGCGCAGCGCGGGATGCGCCGCACCGTCCCCGCCCGCGTCCGGATGGTCGCGGAGGAACCGGGCCACCATGGCCTCCTTGGCCGCGGTGTCGATCACGCCCATGGTCGTCCGCCCTCCGGCCACGTCGCGCGGGGTCACCATTGTGACCTGGCCGCACCGGGTGCAGGGCGACGGGCTGCGGGTGCGCGACCGTGCTCTCGAGGGGCTGGACGGCACATCGGTCGTCCGCGCGGTGCCCGGTCGCCGTGGGGCGTCCGGGCACCGGTCGGTCATGCCGCCGGGGGCGGCGGCGGTGCGAGCAGCGTTCCGAAGACCGTTTCGAAGAAGTCGTCGAAGGCCTCGCCCGAGCGGCCGGAACGCGCGGCGATCAGCGTGCCCTCCCAGGTGTTGAGGATGAACCGGGCCGTCCGCTCCGTGTCGAGGTCCGCCCGCAGCTCGCCGGCCTGCTGTGCCTCGGCGAGCGCGCCGGAGATCGACGAGGCCCACTGGCCGAGGGACGCACGGACCCCCGCGCGGATCGTCTCGCTGTGGTCGGCGATCTCGGCGCCGAAGTTGCCGATCATGCAGCCCCGGGTGAAGTCCGCGTCCACGGTCTCGTCGCGCAGGAACTCGAAGTGCGCGCGCAGCCGCGCCAGCGGCGCGGTGCCGGGTTCCGACAGTTCGTGCGTCCGCCGGCCCGCGCCGTAGCGGTCGAGCGCGACGAGGGCCAGCGACTCCTTGCTGTCGAAGTGGTTGTAGAACGACCCCTTCGGAACGCCGGCCGCGTCCGTGATGTCCTTCACCCCTGCGGCGTTGTACCCCTTCGCGTGGAACTGTGCGACCGCCGCGTCGACGATCGCCTCGCGCATGCTCTGCCGGGCCATGGTGCCACCTCCGCACCGCAATATGGCCAGTCGTCTCTGATCTGTCAAAAATACACCCGGCAGGGCACGGCCCGCCGGGTCAGGCCGCCGCGTCCAGGACCACCCGGAAGCGGGCCTTGCCGGACATCATGCGCTCGTAGGCCTCGGGCGCCCGCGACAGCGGCATCGTCTCGACCATCGGGCGGATGCCGGAGCGCGAGCTGAACTCGAGGTTGTCCTCGTTCTCGATCGCGGAGCCGGTCAGGCTCCCGCTGATGGTGCGCGAACCGAGGACGAGGTCGGTCGTGGCGACGGAGACCGGGTCCATGGAGACGCCGACCACGACCATGTGCCCGCGCGGGGCGAGTCCGGGAACCAGCGGCGTCATCGACGTGCCGTTCGCCGCGGTGGCGACGATGGCGTCCGCGCCGCCCAGCTTGCGCAGCTCGGCTCCGGGGTCCTGTGCCGCGCTGTCGATGTAGTGGCTCGCGCCGAGTTCGAGGGCGAGCTTCTCCTTCTCCTGGCCGCGGGCGATGGCCGCGACGCGGTAGCCGAGCCGGGCGGCGTACTGGAGGCCCAGGTGGCCGAGGCCGCCGATGCCCTGGACCGCGACGAGCGCGCCGGGGCGGGCGTCCAGCCGGCGCAGGGCGCTGAAGGTCGTGAGTCCGGCGCACAGCAGCGGGGCGGCGAGGGTGGGGGAGAGCTCGTCCGGCACCCGGACCAGGCCGCTGCTGCGGGTGACGAGGACCTCGGCGTAACCGCCGTCGGTGGTGGTGCCGGTCTGCGGCTGGTCGGTGCAGTTGACGAAGTCCCCGCGTCGGCAGGACGTGCACTCGCCGCAGTGACCGCCCAGGAAGCCGACGCCCACCCGGTCGCCGACGCGCCAGGCGCTCACGCCCTCGCCGACGGCGTCGATGACGCCGACGACCTCGTGGCCGGGGACGACCGGCTGCGACGGGTCGGCCCGCAGGCCCTCCACGGCGAGCGCGTCGGAGTGGCAGACGCCGCAGGTCTCCACCCTCAGCCGCACGTGCCCGGCGGGCGGGGCGACGACCTCGCGGGTGACGAGTTCGAAGTTGCGGGCGCCTGTGACCTCGAATGCGCGGTACGTGGACATGGTTCTCCTCGACGGGTCGACCGGTGGGGTGGGGGTGGCCGGGGG